>CADCCO010000022.1 GCA_902799965.1 uncultured Spirochaetaceae bacterium | reverse complement strand
ACTTAGTGGGGCCCTGTCAGCGAGCCAGCAAGCGATTGGCAGCGCTCGGGAGAGCGCAAGTGGATATTTTCCTATCCAAAGCGGAGCGCAGCGACGCAAAGACGGGGGTTACTGAGGCTTTTTTTTCGTCGCTGGGACCCGCCTGTAAAGCCCGCGTTTTTGTTTTTCTCGCGCGCTCTAATTTAACAAAACGGAGCCTTGGCGGAGGACGCGGATTTGGCCGCCGTCTTCTATTGAAACAAGCGTGCTTGCGGCGGGATTTTTGGCTTGCCCGCCCCGCTCTTCGTCCAAGACAATCAAGTCGGCCGCTTGGCCGAATTCTTTGACTATCTCTTCTCCGCTGGCCAAAGCCGGGCTTCCGGAATAATTTACGCTAGTCGAGTATACAGGCGAACTGGACAATTCGACGACGCGCCTAAGCCATTCGTCGCCGGGGCAGCGGAAGGCGGTGGCCGCCCTGCCAGTCAGCCCGGCGTACCAGTCGTTGTTTTTGACAAGAAGCGTCAAGGCGCAGGGCCACTTTTTGAAGATTTTTTCAGGAATTTCTTGGTCAGTGTATTTAAAAACGTCTTGGGGCCGCGCTATAAGCTCAATGAGGGGCTTGGATTCGGCGCTTTTCTTTATTTCATCTATTCTTTTGTCTAGGCCGGTTTTCTTTCCGTCCAAGAACGAAAGCGCGCTAAAGCCGTATATCGTGTCAGTGGGCAGAATGACTATTTTTTTTTCAAGAAGAAATTTGGCGGCGGTTTCCGCGCTGTTCGGTTCAGACTTGAGCGACGTCATAGACAGGAATTCCCTGTATGGTCTCAAAGCGCTTCTTTTTTGAAAAGGACTTTATTCCGTAGGAAACGTCAAAGAGAAAAATCGCAAAGGCAAGCAAAAGGCCCACGGCCAAGGCGGCGCCCTTGCAGAACCATTCGCTTACATAGGCCACGGGAACGCTCTTCAACACGACTCCAGTGTCGTACATCAACGGCTCGGAAACGGCAAGCCCCTTTATCTTGACCAGCTTTTCGTTTTCAAAAACATAATCCAGCTTTCTTGCGTATGCGGCGATTACGTCAGCGTCGTCGCGAATGGCGGTCTTTTCAAGGTTCAGCTCGTCGTTTATTTTTTGAATTTCCTGCGTCCTAGCGCTTATGACTTTTTTTTGCTCTTCAAGCTGCCTTTGCGCCCAAATTCCGCTCTGCCCCCAAAATATTGAAAGAAGGGCGTAAGCGAGAGTTCCGGCCAGCAAGGCAGGCAGATATTTCGCCGTTTTCATTATGCATTTATTATCGGAAAAAAAATTGAAAATTCTTATTGGATTTTTTTAAAATATGTGGTATAATTTCTCAATTATAAGAAAATAAAAATGCGCGGTTTTTTCCAAGAAACGCCGATAATATTATGAGAAGTTTTTAAAGGGGAATAAGACATGAGCGACTCGAACGATTCTAAGAACATGGACAAATACGGCGTATGGATAAAAGACTCGCCCAAGGACATCAGCGGCGAGGAGCCTGCCGAAAACGCAATCAGCGACATAGACATTCCGTCCGACGACGATATGTTCAACGACATTGAGTTTCCCATGACGGCGGAAGACCTTAAGGAGCCTGCAAGCGGCGAGACGGAAATTTCCGACCTGGACATAGACATTGACATTCCCGACGCGGGCCCGTCAGAAGAGGCGGCCGCCGCAGACGATAACGCTGACACAGCCTTGAGCGCCGACGAGCTTTCAAACATCACCGGCGACATGGAGGGCGGCGCCGACGAGAACGCCGACACCACCCTTAGCGCCGACGAGCTTTCGAACATCACCGGCGCGATGGAAGGCGGCCCCGACGAAAACGCCGACACTACCCTTAGCCCCGACGAATTGATGAACATAACCGGCGACCAGGAAATCCCCACCGAAGAGGCCGCGACTGAAAGCGCGGACGGCTTGGACGACTTTAACATCGACAGCCTTGACATTACGGACAGCCCCGCGCCCGCCGAAGAGCCCGCGCCCGAAGCGATAGAAGAGCCGGCCGTCGAAAGCGCGGCGGAAGAGCCTGCGGTAGAAGAGCCCGCCGCTCCCGCGACTGAAGAAATTTCCCTTGACGACATTCCCGACGGAGAGATTGACCTTGACGACTTTATGAGCGACTCATCCAGCGGCGGCGGAAGCTCCGAGCCGGCGGACGGAGACGTAGACTTGAGCGCCTTTATGGACGGCGGCGACGGCGACGTTGACTTGTCGGCCTTTATGGACGACGCGCCCGCCGCCAAAAAAGAGCCCAAGCCCGAAGAAATCCAAGACGAAAAGTCGCTTGACATAGACGTGAGCTTTGACGACAGCGCGGCGGAAATCGCGCAGGAAGACACAAGCGAAGACGAGAGCGCTCCGGCTCCGGCCGCAAGCGACGAAGCGCCGGCGGACGCAATGTTCGACTCGTTTGACGACGAAAAAGCTGAAAAGCCGGCGGCCTCTGGCGGCGACGTTAGCGGAGAAGAAGTCGACTTGAGCGAATTTGGCTTTGACGACGATGACGCGAACATCGGCATGACGAACGGCCCCGATTCGGCCCAAGCGCAAAAGAAAGAAGTTGTTGACTATGACATGAAAGTCGCCGCTGACGACGATTCCAAAACGCCCAGCGTTCAGGACGTGGTCATGGGCAACATTGAAAATTCGGACGACACTGAAATTGAGGAAGGTGACGCGGTGGAGAGCATGAACTCTGATAATTCAAGCGAAAAGAGCTTGGAAATCAATGAGAAGGGAAAAGAAATCCTTGACCAAATCATGGGAGAGCTTTCAAGCCTCAAGAACGAAATAAAGAACCTAAAAGACGGTTTTGCGGAACTTAAGGACCGCCCTACCCCTGCGGCGGAAGATGCCTCTATTCCTGCCGCGAAGACAGAGGCGGCGGCCAATGACGACACTGGCTTCTTTGGCGCGTCCGAAGACGAGGACGACACAATCGCGCTTAGCGGAAACGAACTGACCAACATTTTGAGCAGCGCGGAATTTTCGACCGAGGAAGCGGCGGACGGAGCAGTCGCGGAAGAGCCTTCTGCCGGCGAGACGGTTGTCGAAGAGCCCGCCTTTGAGGAAGCGGCTGTCGAGGAGCCGGCCGTTGAAGAAAGCGCCGAGCCTGAGTTTGAGGAAACCTCAATCGGCGGCGAAGAGCTTACGATGGGGCTGAGCGAATCCGATATGGAAGAGCCTACAATCGAAAGTTCCGAAATCACTCCCGAAGACTTGGCGGGCACCACCGACGAGTTTGGCGAGGAGAACGTTCTTCCCGAAGAAATCAGCGTTCCGAAGAGCGACGACATTACGGTTGAGTCATCTTCAAGCGACTTGATGGATTCAGTCGTCAACACGGACGAAGCCTTTGCCAACGCGGACGAGACTTTTGAAGAGCCCGCCGCCGCCGAAGAGCAGTTGAACGGCGAAGCGATTGACGAAATGATGCAGGAAGACGTTTCAATAGCGGATTCCCTTGACGAAGAAAAGATTGGATACATGGAGCAGGATTCCGTTCTTGCGGAAGAAGCCGCTCCCCAAGAAGACAGCGACGTTGTAAGCGTTGACGACATCGTAAAAGAAAACGTTTCAATGCAGAGCGACGACGACGGAGTCGCGGTGGGCGTTGGCGACGACATTGAGGCGGCATTTGAAGAGGCCGACGCGACCGAGTCCGACATCGCGGACACGGCGCTTGCCGAAAAAGACGCTTACGAAACTTCTGTTTCCGACATAATGAAGGACAATGTTTCGATGCAAAACGACGACGACGGCGTTGCGGTCGGAATTGGAAGCGACATTGACGCGGCATTTGAAGAGGCCGACGCAACCGAGTCCGACATCGTTGACAACGCGCTTGCCGAAAAAGACGCTTACGAAAATTCAAAGTCGCTCGAAGAGGAATTCAACCTTGACGACGGCGAAGGCGACGAGTCGATCCCCGAAACACTGGACCCCAGCGTTTTGGCCGCCCCTGTTTCGGCTGACGAAACGCAAGCCGCCGGCGAAACGGGCGACGAGATAGACCTTTCGGTGTTTGACGAGCCTGTAATTGACGAAACGCCGGCCGCCGAAACGACGCAGGTCGAAGAGCCGGATGTCGTCGAAACAAGCTTTGCCGCCGACTCTTTTGATGAAACTTCTGTTGAAGAGCCCGCAGTCGAGGAGCCTGCCGCAACGGCCGTCTCCCCCGCTCCGGCGGCAAGCGCGGCGGGTTCTTCCGCGACTTACGACACTACCACAATTTCAAAGGACCTGAAGACCGAGATTGTTTCCGTTCTTTCTTACATGGACCAGCTTCTTGAGAATTTGCCGGAAGACAAGATTACGGAATTCGCAAAGTCCGAGCACTTTGTCACTTATAAAAAGCTCTTTGACGAGCTTGGCCTTTCGTGAAAAATGGGTTTGCTCAGCGTTGCCTCAGGCAAAAAAAACGTTCTCTTGAGCAAGGCTCAAAGCGCGTCTTCTTCTAAAATTTCTTTTCAGGAATGGGCAGAAGACCGAGGCTTTGAGCATTGCGGGGTTTTTGCTGAAAAAAGCGGCATAATGCTTCTTGAATTTGCCTATGGGCTTGACGCGCAAACCGTTTTCCGTTCCATTTCTACAAAAGATTTTTGGCTTGGCTCGGCCCGCTCAAACGCTTGGATAACGCTCGATTCCGAAAGCCCCAACTTTACCGCCTTTACCCAATTTCTTGGGCCGGAAGCGCGCGGCAAGGTCAAGTCTTTTAGGATTCTAAAGATTGACGACAAGGGCGGGCTTTTGGTTTTCTTTGAATGCTCTTACAAGCCGGCGGGCCTTTTGCGCGTTTCTGAAAATTTCGCGCAGGAGCTTAAAAACGTTTTGGCGGCAAGCAAGCAGGCGCGGCTTGAAAAACCCACGATTTACGACACGTCTTCGCTGGCCGAGCTCGGCAAGGCCCGCCTTTGCTTAATCGCCACAAAAAGGGCGCTTGACGAAACGACAAAGAGCATTGAGGTCAGCGAGCTTACCATTCAAAAAATTCTGATCAACACGGTGTTTGACGAAATATTCTTTAAGACAAAAAAGCTTTTCGCAAGCCCGGCCGCGATTTACGCGGAAGACTCGGACGAAATCAAAACCGCGGCCTTTATCAATTCGGACGTAGAGGACGAAATTCTAAAGGAGCAGCTTTCGCTTGAATTTGAAAGCGTTATCGGAAGCGATGCGGCTAAAAAAACCATCATCCTTACCGCAGGCTACTCTTCTGACAGCGAAGAAATTTTGGACTATCTTTTGCGGGGTTAGTTTTGGCCGTAGAATTTTTTCTTGCCAAAAACTCCCAGCCAAGCGCCAGAGCCGGCGCAATGGCGCTGCACTCTTCTTACAATCCAGGCGCGGAAGCCGAACGCTTTGTTCAAGGCCTTGACGCGCAGTTTGTTCCCGCTTGCGTCGTAATATTGGAAGGCGCCTTGGGGCATTGCGCGCCGTTTTTGCGAAAAAGATTTCCGGGCGCGAAAATCGGAACAATACGATTTTGCGCGGACTTTGACCAAGGCGGCGGCGAGTGGGATTTTTGCCTGCGCTTGGACGAGAACTGTTTGCAAGCCAAAGACTGCGCGGCGAACGGAGACGGATTGCAAAACAGCGACTGCGCGGCGGACAAAAATCGTTCGCAAGACCGAAATTGCGCGGCCCCGCTTTCGGAGCGCCTTTACGCCGCGCTTGGTGAAGAAACGCTTTTTCAAACGCTTTTTTTTGAATGGCCCGCCAGCGCCCGCGTTTGGCAAAACGAAACGGAGCGCGCATGGAACGAAATAAAGGCCGCGCTGCAAAAAGCGCAAGCGGTTTTGGCAACGCGCGAGCATTTTGGAAAGCGCTGGCTGAAAAACAAAGTCAGCTTTTTTGAACGAATCGAAAGCGCTGAAGGCGCAGGAACAGCGGCCGCTTTGCAAAAAATCCAAAAGCCTGTCGTAATATGCGCGGCAGGTCCAAGCCTGGAAGACGCTCTCCCCTTTATAAAAAGCGCGCGCGAAAGCGTTTTTGTCTGCGCCCTTTCTTCGGCGGCGGGAGTTTTGGCGCGCTTTAATGTCAAGCCGGACTTGCTTATGTCAACCGACGGCGGCTGGTGGGCAAAAAAACACTTGGACGTTTTACGAAAAGAATTTTTGGACGCGCCCTTGGCGCTCGCGACCGAAGCCGCCTGCCCCGCCGCCTTGTTCAAGCAAAAGGCGATTCTTCCGCTATGCTACGACGACGACGCGCTTTCTAAAAAACTTTTTTCGGAATTAGGACTTCCGTTCGCAAGCGCGCGCAGAAACGGAACGGTAAGCGGGACCGCGCTGGAATTCTTTTTGCAAGAAGCGGACGGGCCGATTTTTTTCGCAGGACTAGACATGCAGGCTTCAAAGACCAAAAGCCACGCGCGGCCCAACGCGCTTGACTCTTTGGACGCTGCAAGCGACTTTAGGCTTAGGCCGGCGGAAACGCGAGGCGCGCGCGGCTCAATGAAAAACGCGTCGCTTGACTTTTACGCCGACTGGTTCGCCGCCTTTAACGCAAGCGGGCGAAAAATCTACAGAATAAAGGGCGCGGAGCCTTTTGGAAGGCGGCTTGGGCAAATTCAAGACATTGACGCAAAAGAATTTTTGAACATCGCGGAAAGCGCGTCAAAGCGGGGCGCAGCGGGCGGCGAAAGCGCAAGAGTTTGCAAGCCCAAGAAGGCCGAAGCCACAATCGTTTGCAAGCCCCAAAAGGCGCGCGGCCAAGAAATTCGGCGCGTTTTGGAGGAATGGAGCCAAAGCGACGCGTTCGCAAACGAGCTTTTTCCAGCCGACTTTATAATGGCAAAGCGGGAAAAGGACGAAGCAAAAAAAACGGAGCGCGCCGAGTTTATGAAAAAAAAGGCCGCGCGCCTTTTGCAGGAAATTTTCAAGGAAGGGCCGCGATGAGTCTTTTTTACAAAGAAAGCGTTCAAGCGAAAAACGGCTCAAAAATTCCTGTCTTTAATTCAGGACGGGCGGCCCATTCAAAATACAATCCTGAGCGCGAGGCAGAATCCTTTTTGGCCGAAAAAAGCGGCCTTTTGTTCGCGCTGGTTTTTGGCGCGGGCGCGGGCTTTCACATAGCGTCATTGGCCGCCCGAAATCCCGCCTGCAAAATTTTAGTCGTGGAAAAAAGCGCCGCTGACTTGGATTTTTTGACAAAGGAATTTCCAACAACGCAGGCGCTGGCAAAAAACCCTAACGTGATTTTTTGCGCGGCGGAAATGCCCGGCCAGCTGGAAAGCCGTTTAAAGAACAATTATTTTCCGGCTTGGCACGGCGACATGGAAATAGCGGCGCTGCGGCCTTGGGCGGACGAGGCGGGCGGCCTTTACGAAGATCTTTTGGCGCGGACAAAAGAGGCGCTAAAGGACATCGCGGCCGACTACGCGACGCAGACCCGTTTTGGCGGACTATGGCAAAAGAACGCCTTTTGCAATTTGCGCCTTTTAAAGAAAATCCAAGAAAAAAATTCTTTGGACCAAACGAATCAGGCCGCCGCAAGCGAAGCCGCCGCGCTTTTAAAGGCCGCGATAATTTGCGCCGGTCCAAGCCTTGACAAAACAGTCGGCCGCCTGCAAAGCGCGCCAAGCGAATACTGGACAATCGCGACCGACACCGCCTACAAAATTCTCCGCCGCCGTAACATAAGGATTGACGCGGTCGTTTCGATTGACGCGCAGCGCCTAAGCGCAGAGCATTTTGACGCGGCCTTTTGCAAGGACACGATTTTTGTCTTGGACGCGGCCGCAAATCCTTCCGTCGCGCGCTACGCCCACGAAAACGGCGCGAAAATCGTTTTTTGCAATTGCGGCCATCCCCTGCTTTCTTTTGCTGGCCTGTATTGCAAGCGGCCTTTCGCGCGCCTAGACGCGGGCGGCGGAACCGTTGCGATGGCCGCGCTGTCGTTCGCAAAGGCGCTGGGCTTTGAGCGCGCGGAAATTTTCGGGGCGGACTTTTCATACTTGGACGGAAAGCCTTACGCGCGCGGAAGCTATTTGGACGATCTGTACAGAATGTACGAAAGCCGCGCCGAGCCTGCGGAAAAAGTTTTTTGCAGCCTTATGTTCAGGGCGCCGCTAAAAAAAATCGGAGCGGACGCTTTTCAAAACGATCTTCTTCTTTCCTACCAAAAATCGCTTGAAAACTTTTTGGGGCAAGGAAACTATGTCCGGGAAAACGGCGTGTGGGAATGCAGGCTCGGCGGCGGCGTTTTGGGCGGCCAAAGCCTTTTGTCCGGCGCGCGAACGGCGGAAGGAATTTTGGGCCGGGAAATACTTTCGCCGAACGACCTTGACTTTGCGGCGTTCAAGGACGGCCTTCGCGCGGCGCTGGAAAAAGTTCAGGAAAGCGAAAGCCTTTTGCCGGAATGCGCCCTTGTCTTGCCCGGAATGGCGCGTTTTGAGGCCGTTTTTGGGCAAAATAAAATTTCAACAAAAGAGGCGAAAAAACTTGCGCTGAATAAAATTCTATTATATAATAAACTATTATGATAAAGAGGGGAATTACCATCGCGGCGCTAGCAATCGCTTGCGTCTTTGTTGTTACGACTGCCGTTTTGGCGGCTTGCATTTATTCAGACTACAATGCGGGACTAAAATCCGCCGGGGCGAAATTTGAAAAGCTTTCGTCAAGGACGGCGGAAGCCAGCGGAATTTATCCCAGCGGCTCAAGGGAATTCTTGAACCTCTTCAATTCCGCAGTAGGCTCTCCCGACATCTTTGAGTCGATAAGGCTTGAAATCGAAGGGCGCGAAGTTTACGTCTACCCCGCCCACTCGGAGCCTCAAACTTCGGCCTTTGTAAAAACTTTCAGCTCGCGGCTTTTGGGCGGAGACGGAGCGGACATCCGCTTGAGCGCCAACATTTACGCGGTCGCGCCCGCCTTGATTTTTTACCGGGCAAAAATTGCGTTCGTAATTATTCTTGCAGGAACGCTGGCCGCCGGTCTTTTGCTGATGTACCTTTATTTGGGCGCGGCGCAAGAAGAAGACAAGGACTACATTCAGGAAGACGGCGGCTTCAAAAAGACAAAAATCGAAGACGACTTTGGCGAATCGCTTTTTGACGAAGGAAGCGCCGAAGACGCCGCTTCGGAAAGCCCAGTGACGGAAGAAGCCCCTGCCGCCGCCGAAGAAGAAAGCGAGAGCGCGAAAGACGAGCCGGCCGCAAACGAAAGCGCGGAAAACGCCGCAGCCGCCGAAGCGGAGCCGGAATCAAAAGAAGACAAAGTTGACTTTAACCCTTTGGAAAACGCATACGCCGACCAGCAGTCGGAAATGCCTGAAAGCGGCGCCGGCGAAGGCGCGGCGGACAGCGCTCCAATCTCATCCGAAGAACAAGGGCTGTTTTCGCCCGCGAGCGGCTTTGGCTGGGAGTCTTACTTGGACGCGCGGCTTGAATCGGAATTGGTGCGCGCCGCGTCAAGCGAGCAGGACTTGTCGCTTGCGATAATAAAGATTCCTTCGATGACAAAAGAATCCGACTATTACGGAAACGTTTGCCAAGCGCTGCTTGACTTTTTCCAGTACAAGGACTTTGTGTTTGAATTCAAGGAAGACGGCTTTGCCGCGATTATCCAAAACAAGGACGTTGACCAAAGCCTTCAAAGCGCGGAAGTCCTTCATTCCAACTTGCGCGGCGTGTTGTCAAAAGCCGGACAAGACGCGATTCCCTTGATTGGCCTTTCAAGCCGCTCGCTAAGATTAATTTCGGCGGAGCGCCTAAAGAACGAAGCCGAGCAGGCGCTTGTCCACGCGACGGACGACCCCGCCTCGCCGATAATCGCCTTTAGGGTGAATCCGGAAAAATACCGCAAATTCATAAGCGGCCAAGACACGGAAGAGCAAAAGGCCGGCGAAGAAAGCGCGGCCTCGTAATGATTTATTGAGGCGCGACAATGCTAATCGCGCCTCAAAACGGCCGAGCCAAGGCTTTTAGCGTAGCGAGCCTTGACCAGACGTACTTTATTTCTTGCCGGACGTATCAAGCTCCGGTTGCATTGAGGCGCGACAATGCTGACCGCGCCTCAAAACGGCCGAGTCAAGGCCGTGAGCGTAGCGAGCCTTGACCGGACGTATCAAGCTCCGGTTGCATAAGCTCAGGCGGAATGTTTCCCTTGCTTTCGTCTGAAGGCGGATTAAGGGCGGCGGTGATTTTTTCTTCCAAAGAAGAGATTTTCTCTTCGTCAGGGAACTTGGCCTTTATGGCTTCAAGCTGCTTGGCCGCCTCGTCGTATTTTTCAAGCGTCACCAAAACGACAGTGTAGTTTACCAAAACGCGCGCCAAGTTTGGGTTTGAAGTAATCAATTCAAGGTAAAGGCGCTCGGACTTTTCAAAGTCGCCGGACATCGCGTAAATGTAGGCAAGGCTTTCCATCGCGGTGATGTTTTTCTTGTCGTGCCGAAGAATTTCCAGGTAAACCTCAAGCGCCTTTTCCCAGTTTTTTGCCAGCGCGTAGGAACGGCCAGCCTTAAAATACGCGGCGTTGGCGATTTGCTTGTTGCCGGTCGCCTTTAAATAATATTCCGCCGCCTTTGTGTAATTGGGAATCTTAAAGTATTCGTCCGCGATGTTGAAATACTCAACGTAAATGTTCCCGATCACCGCGCTCCTGGCGCCCGGTATCAAAAACTGGGAGCTTCTGCACGAGGCCAGTCCCGCAAAAAGCGCGGCGGCGGCAAAAGCCAAAAGCGCGGGGCGAGTTAAAAAGCGTTTGCAAAAAACAAAGGCGGCGCGGCTCATCACTCTTTGTCCAAAACCAAGGATTCAATCTTGGCCAGCTGCGAGTTGTAGAGGCCGTTGATTGTGCTTCCGTAGTTTGCGATAAGGCGAATGATGTTGCGGGGATTTTCCTTTTTGTCGCAGCCGTTCAAGCGGTCGCCCGCGTCGCCCAAGCCCGGCATAATGTAGGCGCTCTTGTTAAGCGCGGGATCCATCCACAAGGTGTAGCATACGCAGTTTTCAAGCGCGCGGCTTATGCGGAGCGAGCCTTTGAGCGCGGAGATTATGTTGAAGAACTTGATTGAGCGCGGCTTCACTCCTTGGCTCTGCAAATACTTAACGACCGTCACAAGCGAACCGCCGGTGGCGTTCATCGGGTCGGCGAAAATCAAGTCCTTTCCGTCCAACTGCTCAAGGTTGAAGAAAGACTTCTTTAGGTCAAGGATGTACTGCATGTCGTTTTCTTGCTTGGTGTCGTCGCGGTTGATTTTAAAGAGCGCGAACGGCGTGACGTATCCATTTGAAGAATACTCTTGGATTTCCTTTGACATGATTATGCTGGGCAAAAGCGCGCCGCGCAACATGACGCACATTACGGAATTTGAAATTTCAGAATCGATGTCGGGAATCTTGTGAACCGCGTAGTTTTGGACGGGGTTGGAAACCGGCGTTGAAGTGACTATGTAGTTTTTCTTGTCCGAATGCGGGCCTGTGTAAGCTAAGCGGAAAAGCATTTCGTAGGCGCGCTGGGTGTAGTAGACAAATTCGTGGTTGTCGGTCTTGATGTTGCGCAGCTTTGAAATGACGTGGCTGGCTTCCGCGTGGCTTCCCTCTTCCGTTTCAAAGGAAAAGACTTTTATTGACGGATGCTTTTTTAGTATGTCCTGCATCACATGGCCCATCTTGTCAAACTGCTCGATGGTCTTTTTTTGGTCAAGGGGAACGAAGGCTTTCATCGTTTCCTCGTACATCGCGGCCAAGTTTTTGAGGTCCGCTTGGTCTTGCTCCGTAAGATAACCGTCAAGGTCTTCCGCTTTAAGAATGATTTTGTCGTCCGCCATTTTGTTCCTCCGTTAATGTATTCCTAACATATTTTGCATTTGAGAAAGCGAAACTTGAATGCCTTCCACCGAAAGGCGGCGGCCGTCAAGAGCCGTCACTTTTGAGTCCGTCATCAAAAGCGCCACCTTCAAGAAGGCGACGGCCTTTGTTATAAGATTGTCTTTTGAAAATTCCATGTTCAGGTTGACCGAATACTTTCCTGACGGCAACTTTTCAAAGTCGCCCTCGATAAAGTTAAGCTGAAAGATTGAAGACGAAAGGCTCGTTCCCAAAAGGTTCGTGATGAACGAAAGCGGACGGTTCATGTAAAGGCGAACGTTTTGCGTCGCGGGGTCGCCTACAAACTTGTAGGCCTCGCTGTCCTTCCATTCAACCGCGTTCGTGTTTTCAGAAGACAGAACGCCGGAAACGATTTGCGCGTTGGCCTCCGCGTCATACTTTTGAAGCTGAGGAGTCACGTCCTGCGAAAGCAAAATCACGTCGCTTCCGGGATTGCATATTTGGATGCCGGACTGCTTTTCGGTAAAGACCGGATAAATGCCGGCCGTGTTCACGTTCTGGACTTTTTTGGAAAAATAATCGCTTGTGGCCAAGGCCAATTTTGAAGCGGTCGAAACCGTTCCGTCGCAAGCGACTTGAAGGCGGTTCCTGTCTTGGGGACTTCCGATTCCAATGTAAACGCGGTCGATGCTGTCGGTCACGCCCGTTATGTATTTGTCAGAAACGTCGCTTCCAATCATTTTCTTTAGAATGCTGTTGGTCAGCTCCGAATGAACGCCGACGGGAACGCTAAGGTAAACCAACGCGTCCGAGTCCAGCGTGTCAAACGCGTTGACCTTTACCTTTGACGACATGACCGTGGCGCACGAAGCCAAGAAAAGCAAAGCGGACGCGGCCGCCGCCAAAAAAAGCGCGTTAGTTCTTTTCAATTTTTACGCTCCATTTTTTGTCGTCGGCGTCAATCGCAACGCCGCCTTCAATTGCCGTCCATTCGGACGCGGCCGCCAAGGTTTCGCCGGCCACAAAATCCGCGAACATTGTCCAAGCGCCTTTCAAGTCGTCGTCGCCAAAGACCTTCAGCTTGATTCTGTCGGTGACGCTAAGGCCGCTTTCCTTGCGAAGATTCTGGATTCCGCGAACCAAGTCGCGCGCCCAGCCCTCTTTCTTAAGCTCGTCGGTGATGTTAGTCTCAAGGCCGACGGTAAGCGTTCCGTCGTTGACAACCTTAAGGCCTTCCTTTTCGATTCGCTCGACGATGATTTTTTCTTCGGTCAAGTCGACGCTCTTTCCCTCTACGTCAAGGGCCAACTTTGAGCCGTCCAAAATTGACTGGATTTCTTCCTGGCCAAGAGCGGCGATTTTTGTGGCCGCGGCTTTCATCAAGCCGCCAAGCTCTTTTCCAAGAACCTTAAAGTTGGCCTTGGCCTTGTATTCGACCAATTCGTCCTCGCGGTCGTGGAATACGACTTTCTTTACGTTAAGCTCTTCGCGAATCGCGTCTTCCATCTCGGCGAGCACTTTCTTTTCTTCCGCGTTGCGGGTAACGAGCGCGACGGCGGCGAGGGGCTGGCGGTTCTTTATGTTGAACTGGTTTCGCAAGCTGTGTCCCATTGACACGGCCTTTTGAACCGTGGCCATCTTGAACTCAAGCGCCTCATCATGCCAGGCTTCGTTGTACTTGGGCCAGTCGCTAAGGTGAACGCTTTCCGCGTCGCCTGAGACCTTTAGATTTTGCCAGATTTGCTCGGTCACAAAGGGAATGAAGGGCGCGCTCACTTGCGCGAAAGTCTTAAGCGCCAAGTAAAGGGCCTCGTAGGCTTCCGCCTTGTCGGAATCGTTTTCGCTCTTCCAGAAGCGGCGGCGGCTGCGGCGGATGTACCAGTTGTTGAGCTGGTCGATGAAAGCGACAATCGGGTCAATCGCTCCGCTAAGGTCGTAGTCGTCAAGCGCCGCGCTCACGTTCTTCACCAAAGACTGGGTCACGCTCAAAATCCAGCGGTCAAGCGGATTTTGCGGCAAAGATTTTTCGAACAGCTTTCCGTTGGGCTGAACTTTGTCGATGTTGGCGTATGTCACAAAGAATGAGTAGCTGTTCCACAAAGGAATCAAGATAGACTTAAGGACTTCCTTAACGCCGTCATCGGAATAGCGAAGGTCGTCAGCCTTCACCACCGCCGAGTGCATAAGGAACAAGCGGAGCGCGTCCGCTCCGAACATATTGATCGCCTCAACCGGGTCGGTGTAGTTCTTGAGCGACTTGGACATCTTGCGGCCGTCCGAGGCCAGCACCAAGCCGTTAACGATGCAGTTCTTGAAGGCGGGCTTGTCAAAAAGCTCGGCGGCCAAAACTGTCAGCGTGTAGAACCAGCCGCGCGTTTGGTCAAGGCCTTCGCTGATAAAGTCCGCGGGGAAGTGCTTTTCAAAAAATTCCTTGTTCTCAAAGGGATAATGAAGCTGCGCGTAAGGCATGCTGCCCGACTCAAACCAGCAGTCAAAAACTTCCGGGATGCGCTTCATCTTTCCGCCGCAAGAGCACGGGATTTCAATTTTATCAACGAACTGCTTGTGCAAATCGTCGGGATAAGTTCCGCTCAATTGCTTAAGCTCTTCGCGGCTTCCTACGCAGACTGTCTTCGCGCAGTCGGGGCACTTCCAAATCGGAATCGGATTTCCCCAATAGCGGTTTCGGCTCACGGCCCAGTCGCGGGCGCCTTCAAGCCATTTGCCAAAGCGGCCTTCCTTTATGTGCGCTGGCTGCCACTTGATTTGGCTGTTGGCCTTTAAAAGCTGGTCGTTCTTTCCGGCGACCTTTACGAACCAGCTTCCGATTCCTCGGTAAATGAGCGGAGAGCCGCATCGCCAGCAGTGCGGGTACTGGTGCTTGATTTGGTCGCGCTTTACAAGCTTGCCTTCTTTTTTAAGGCGGTCCATTATGTCCTTGTCGGCTTCCTTTACAAAGCGGCCCTGATAGTCGGGAACTTCTTTTGTGAATTTGCATTCAGCGTCAATCGGCTCCACAAAAGGAATCTGCGCCTTCGCGTCTTTTCCGGCGTTTTCCTTTTTAAAGACCTGGCTGTCGTCTTCGCCAAAGGAAGGAGCCAAGTGGACGATGCCGGTTCCGTCTTCTGTTGAAACATAGTCCGCGTTGAAAAGGCGGAAGGCGCCGTCGGAACCGTCTTCGTTTTTGGAAAGCTTTTCAAAGTAAGGAAAGAGCGGCTCGTACTTGGCGCCCAAAAAGTCCTTGCCCTTTTTCTTGTAGACAACCTCGTATTCGGCGGCGTCCTTGTAGTAGGCGGCAAGGCGGCTTTCGGCCAAAATGTAATGGTCGCCGGAATCCTTGTCCAAAATTTTCACGTAGTCGATGTCCGGGCCCATCGCCAAGCCTTGGTTGGAAGGCAGCGTCCACGGAGTTGTCGTCCAGGCCAAAAAGTATGTCTTTCCGTCAGCCATGCTCGGGTCGTCGATGGCCGCCGGCGCGCGGGTGATTTTAAAGCGGATTGTGATGGCGGGGTCCTGCACTTCCTTGTAGCCCTGCGCCAATTCATGGCTTGAAAGGACTGTCGAGCAGCGGGGGCAGTACGGCAAAATGTACTTTCCTTCGTAAATCAAGCCCTTGTCCCAAAGGGACTTGGCGACCCACCAAATGGACTCCATGTAGTCGGGGTTCATCGTCTTGTAGTCGCGGTCAAAGTCAACCCAGCGGCCCATGCGGGTGATGGTCTTTCGCCATTCGCCTGTGTATTTAAGAACGCTGGCGCGGCACTTTTCGTTGAAGTTGGCCACGCCGTACTCTTCGATTTCGTGCTTGGAGTTGATACCCAGCTCTTTTTCAATCAAGTTTTCCACCGGAAGGCCGTGGCAGTCCCAGCCAAAGCGACGGTCAACGCGCTTTCCGCGCATTGTTTGGTATCGGGGAATGATGTCTTTAATTGTCGAAGGAATGAAGTGGCCGAAGTGCGGAAGGCCGGTGGCGAAGGGCGGTCCGTCGTAAAAAATGAATTCTTCCGCGCCCTCGCGCTGGGAGATGGACTTTTTGAAAATGTCGTTGTCGCTCCAGTATTTTAAGATTTCTTCTTCCTGCTTGGGAAATTCCGCTTTGGGATCTACCGGCTTATACAAAACAAAGCTCCTTTTATTGAATATATCTTTATTATTATAGCGCATTTTGAAAAAATATTCTAGACTTTCGCGAAAACTGTTTTCAAGACTAAAAGGCGGGGCAAAAAACGCCGATAATATAGGGACGGAGTTTAAAATGAATATTTTAGGAAAAAAAATCGCGGCGGCGGCCATTTGCGTTCTCGCGGCGGCGGCATTGCCGGCGTTCGCCTTTGCCAAAAACGCGCGCTTTGACGGAGCCGCCTACAGCATATCACTTGACTACAACGAAAGCGTCGCTCCCGGCGACCCGGTCTTTTTGCGAATGCGCTTTGAAAACGTAAAGGCAAAGAAAAAGAACTTTTCGCCCGCCGCGACCGCCGAAATAAAAATCGACGGCAAAGCGGTCGGCTCAAGCGCCTTTTACCCAATCAGCGAAAAAAAAGGCTCGCTTGAATATATGACCGGCCTTCCAATCTCAAGCTGGGCAAAACCCGCCGACGCGGAAATCATCGTAAAATACACGGCGGGCGACGAGGGCGAAAAGTCATTCACCCTGCCCCTGCAAATCGCTCAAAAAGATTTCGTCAGCGGCGTCATCACGCTGAACCAAACGATGAACAACATCTCAAAAAACACAAGCCCGGAAAAAGTGGCGCAGTCCAAAAAGCTCAACGACATCATCAATTCGATAACGCCCGAAAACTCCTACAACCTAAAGCGCTTCATTCTTCCGGTAAAGTCCACACGCCGCACGACGGCCTTTGCCGAAAGAATCATTTACAAGTACCCAAGCGGAAAGGAAAGCGCGACGACACACGCCGGAATTGACTTTGGCATTCCAACTGGAACGGAAATCGTCGCGCCCGCCGCGGGAAAAGTCGTCTTGGCCGAAAACAGAATCGCGACCGGCTGGACTATAATCTTGGAGCATCTTCCCGGCCTTTACACGATGTACTATCATATGAGCCAGCTTAAAGTAAAGGAAGGCCAAATGGTCAGCCAAGGAGACTTGCTAGGCCTAAGCGGCGCGACAGGCTTTGCCACCGGCCCCCACTTGCATTGGGAAGTCCGCCTCAATTCCGTAATTGTCAACCCCGACTACTTCATCGAAAACGATTGGTCATTTAACGAGAAGTAAGAATTCTTCTTCGTTGATAATCGGCACTCCAAACTTGGCGGCTTTGGCGTTTTTGCTTGAGCCTGAGTTTTTGTCGTTGGTCACAAGGTAAGACAAGTCTTTTGTGACGGAACTTTTCGCCGAGCCGCCTTTTTCCTTTACAAGAGCCTCAGCGTCGGCGCGCTTCATAGACTTTAGCTCGCCGGTAAAGCAAAAAGAAATGCCTGCCAAGGCGCCGGCTTTTTTTTCTTTTATAGTCACAGCCTTGCTTGCGGCCAAAGATCGCATTTCGTCGGCGTTTTCGGCCAAGCCTTGCGCAAAGGCGGCGGCGGTGATCTGGGCGAATCCATAGACTTTTTCAAAATCTTCGGCGGTCGCGGACAAAAGCTTTTCAAGCGTGTCAAAGCCGCCTTCAATCACCTTCTCCACCATTTGCTCGCCTATTCCTTCAATGTCAAAGCCGGCGACAAATTGCGCGAGGCCTAGGCTGGAATGCGCCTTAATCGACGCGACGACGTTCTTGGCTCCCAAAGAATCCTTTTCCTTGGCGCGGCTTTCTTCGTTCAAAAAATAGGGCGTAAGCGTTTCTTCGTCCAAAGAATAAATGTCGCTTATCGAGCGCAATTTTTTGTCGCTAAATAGCGCGTTGACCAAAGCGTCGCCCATGTCGCGTATGTCGGAACATTCTATCCACTTGAAAATTTGGTGCAAGACGCGCTTGGGGCAAACCTTGTTGGGGCAATAAAGGCGGCTTGGCGTGTCCATAAGGGTCGAGCCGCAAACCGAGCATTTTTGGGGAAAGGCTATCGGCTTGCAATTGGCCGCGTCGTCAGCGTGGGGAACAAGGCCGACGATTTTTGGAATGATTTCGCCGCGCTTTACGACAACGGCGTGGCTTCCGATTTGAACGCCAAGCTTGCGCAGCGTGTCGGGGTTGGCAAGGCTCGCGCGGCGGACAGTCGTTCCGGCCAATTGCACGGGGTCAAAAATCGCGACCGGCGTGTAAGTGGCGCCGTTTTCGCTCCACTCCACTTCGCGCACGACCGTGACAGCCTCTTCGAGCGAAAACTTAAAGGCAATCTGCCGGTCGGGCCTGGCGCGGCTCGCGTCGTCCAAATTTATCGCGCGCTCCTTAACCACAAGGCCGTCGATGTCGTATTCCAAGCCGGGCCGCGCTTCCATTACGGCGGCGCGATAGTCTATGACTTCCTGGGGACTTTTGCAAATTTTAAGCGGAACAGAGTCAAAGCCGTTTTCTTTAAGCCAAGCGATTTTTTCCTCTTCGTCCGCAAAAGGGTTCGCGCCGCCGTCGGTAGCCAACGCGTCGTAGGTTATCAAGCAAAGGAATTCCGACTTTTCTCCGTCCTTGCGCTTCATCAAGCCGTTGGCGGCGTTGCGGCAATTGGCCTTGTCGGAAAAATATTTTTTGTGGACGCTGTGGGTCATGATGACTTCGCCGCGAACGCCGCCGGTAAAGTTGGGCGACTTTTCCAAAAACTGCAAAACGCCCTTCATCTTTTTTGCGTTCGCCGTAATGTCGTCGCCAACCGAGCCGTCGCCGCGCGTAACGGCGCGAACAAGGCGGCCCTTTTGGTACTGCAGTTCAAGCGAAGCGCCGTCCAGCTTGTATTCGACCAAGTATTCTGGATAGACATGCTTTGCCGCCCACGCCAAAAATTCTTCGGGCGAGGCCGCCTTTTCCTGGCTTCCCATCGGCATGACGTGCTCGGCCTTTTCAAAGTTGCCTGAATCGGCGCCGACTTTTTTTAGGATTGGATTGTTCGGGTCAAGGCTTTTCAGTTCGTCCCAAAGCTTGTCAAATTCCGCGTCCTCGATTTCGGCCTCGCCGTTGTAGTAGGAGTCTTGGTATTTTTTTATCAGCGCCGCCAGCTCGTCTATCCGCGCGCTTTCAAACAAATCATTCATATTTAATAAAAAACAGTTCCCGTATCGCGCGCCCCGCTTCGATTCCCTTGCGCTCAAATTTTGTCATAGGCCGCCATTCTTGGCGCGGCGCGAAAAAGTCGTACTTGTTCTTCAGGCCTTCCGTGCCCTTAAGCTCGTCCAGCGCCTCAAGCGCGTACTCTTCCCAGTCGGTGCACATGTAAAGGTAGCCGCCGTCGCGCAGTTTTTTTTGCAAAAGGCTTGTGTTGGGCCGCCGGACCAAGCGCCGCTTGTGGTGCTTTTTCTTTGGCCAGGGGTCGGGAAAAAATATGTGAAAGCCGTCAACCGAGCCGTCGCCAATCATTTTCTCCAAAACGTCAAGCGCGTCGTGCTCAACCACAAAAAGGTTCTTCAAATCGTTGGCGCGGATTTCCGACAAAACGCGGCCCACGCCAGGCTTGTGCACTTCGATTCCCAAATAATTTATGTTGGGGTTATCCTTGGCCAGCTGAATCGTCGCCGCGCCCATTCCAAAGCCGATTTCCACGACTATAGGATTCGTGTTGCCGTAAATTTCAACAAAGTTCAGAGGCTTTTCTTCAAATGGAAGACAATAGATATGCGAAAGGTCGTTGTAAGCCTTTTCTTGCGCGGCTGTCATTCGCCCCGCCCTCATAACATAGGTCTTTATAGTGCGGTAAAAAGAATTTTCGCCCGCCGAATACGGAGCCGTGTCCTCGGCTCGTTCATTCAAGTCCATCAGTCTTTTCTCCATCCTTGAAAATTTTTGGCATAAAGCAAACGGCGCTTCCAGCTGAAAGCGCGCTTCTATAAAAAGAAGAGTCCTTCACTCCCTTAAAAATCGCCTCGTCATCGCGCCAATTGTCCTTGGCCGCGTCGTAGTAAAGCAGCTCGTTTGAATCGGAATAAAGCGCGAATCTTTTTTGCGGGCTTCTTAAAATTCCTTCAACCTCGCCCGCCTTGGCATTTAGCAAAGCGGCGTTGTAAGAAAGCGTGAATGTTCCCGCGGCCTTTTCGCCAGAAGCGTCCACGCATTCAACAGTGTAAAGGCCTTCCTCAAAAACGCCGGGGCTTCCGTTCCTTCCCGCAGGCGGCTGCAAGCGCGGGCTGCCCGCCCACTGCCGCTCGGCGGACTCAAATAAAATCGGAGAGTCGATGTTCCATGTAAAGTCGCCCTTTCTCACTTGAATCGACTCAAGGCGGCGGGCGTTGGAAGAAAGGTTCACAAAAACCGAAAGGCGCGAAAGCGGCGGATTTTCGTTGTCTTGCCAGTCAAGGACAAGGCTGGCCTGCGTGTACGCCACTTTTATCGGATCCTCGGAGCAAGCGCAAAAAACAAGCGCTAAAGCAAAAAGGAGCGCGAGGAAAAGCGGAAAATTAAAATTGGTCGCAGGCGGAGGTTCGTTCATGCTAGAAGTTGAATGTCAGCGTGATAACCGTCAAGTCGTTGGCGGAGAACTGGTTGACCAAAGAGTCGAATTTGACCTTGACTTTTTTGCAAGCGTCGTCCAAATATGAAAGGTAGTACATGCCCAAGTCGGTTCCTTCCTGGCCTTCGGGCATTTCGCGGTAGAAGTCGACGAGCGAGCGCTTGTTGGTGTTAGCCTGTTGGGCTGCGTCAATCGTGTCCTTGACTTCCTGGAACTCGTCGGTCTTGTTGTAAATAGTTATTTGCAAGCGGCCCTGCTTTCCGATTGAAGTGGAGCCGCCGCCCAATTTCCAGCTAAGGAATACCAACTCGCCCTTGGCCTCCAGCTCGCGAACGATTTTTTTGCGAACGTCCGGGTCAAGAATAAGCATGTTGATGTCGTCGCGGCCGGGATACATGTTCTGCGCTTCTTTGGTGATGTTGGTGTTTTCGCTGTTCAAGGCCAATTCCATAATCATCGTGGAAATGTAGTCGGCCACGCGGCTCTTGTCCATATAGCGCGAAAGAACCATGCGGGTTTGGCTCACCAATTCGTTGAAGCCTTCGTCCTTGTGGAAAATCGTGAAAATGTGCCAGTTGAGCAGGCTTAGGCGGTTCATGAATTTTTCGGACATCAAAAGATAGATGTTCTTTTCTTCCGCCGAATACTCCTTGTTGGTCATTACGTTTTTCCAAATCGGAGTCAAAATGTTTTTGCGGATTTGGTCTATCAAGGCGTTCTTGTTTGAAAGCTCGGCGCGCAGCTGTTTGTCCGAGATCTGCGTCTTTTCGTCGATGAGGCTTCCGGCGTGGGTGCGGTTGTACTTTCGCACGCAGTCCGTTTCAATCAAAGCCTGGAAAATTTCGCGGTCGAACTGCTTGTACATTACGGAGTAAACGACCAATTTTGAAAGGTCCATTATCTCTTGGCGCTTGGAGACAAATTCCGACATTGAAATTTCAATCTTGGAAATGTAGTCAATCAAAATCATGTTTTGGATTGACTGGGGCGAAAATTTGTTCAGCGAAATTCCATACTCTTCAACATTGTCAGCCATCTTGATTCGCAAAAGCTTTTTCTTGTGGCTGATGAAGTTTGAAGTTCCGTCCTCCGTCAAAATGATTTTAAGGGGAAGGTCAAGCATGAATTTTTTTCCGGACGCCATCTATCTAATTTACTCCATTGTAAAAGAAGGAAAGGCGCTTTTTTAAAAGCCCTCTTTCCTAACAAACTATTATATCACACATTGTTTTAATTGTCTACTAAAAAAGAAGTTAATTCGGCAAAATCGCTCTTGACATTTTTACAAATTATGTCATAATACATTTAAGAGGTTCATTATGGAATACAATGTTGAAAAACAGCACGCCAAAGGAAAGCTTCACGCGATTGAGCGCATAAACGCGCTTTGCGACAAGGACTCGTTCAAAGAAATTTATTCCGGAGTCAGGCACAACTGTACCAGCTTCGGCATGGAAAGCAAAGACATTCCATACGACGGCGTAATCACCGGCTTTGGAAAAATAAACGGAAAGAAAGTCGCTGTGTACGCGCAGGACTTTACCGTGCAGGGCGGCTCGCTTGGCCTTATGCACGGAGAGAAAATCGCCGAAATAACGGCGCTTGCTATCAAGGCCCGCTGCCCGGTAATCGGAATCAACGATTCGGGCGGAGCGAGAATTCAGGAAGGCGTTGACGCTTTGCGCGGATACGGCGACTTGTTCTACCAAAACGTGCGCGCGTCGGGAGCGGTTCCGCAGATTTCAATCGTTGCCGGCCCCTGCGCTGGCGGCGCCGTTTACTCGCCCGGCTTGACGGACTTTATTTTCGCGGTTGACAAAATCAGCCAACTTTTCATCACCGGCCCCAAGGTCGTAAAAAGCGTAATGTTCATGGACATCAGCGCGGAGGACTTGGGAGGCGCCGCCATTCACTCGCAAAAATCGGGCGTGGCGCACTTTAGGGCCGAAAACGAAAAGGCTTGCTACGAAAGCGTCCGCAAATTGCTGGACTACATTCCCCACTACTACGGCGAGGAAATTGTCCAGGCGGCGAAATTTCATTTTGACGAACACAAAAAGGCAAAGGACATCGAAACTATTTTGCCCGAAAACCCGCGCGCCGGCTATGACATTCGCCGCGTAATCGAAGACGTTACAGACGACGAAAGCTTCTTTGAAGTTTCAAAAGAGTTCGCGATCAACTGCGTCGTTGGCTTTGCCCGCGTAGAAGGCCGCACGGTCGGAATCGTCGCCAACAACCCCAGCGGAATCGGCGGCGTTCTTGACTGCGACGCGTCGGACAAAATCGCGCGCCACGTCCGCTACTGCGACTCCTTCAACATTCCGCTTTTGACTTTTGTTGACGTGCCCGGCTTTATCCCCGGCCCGCAAGAAGAGCAAAAGGGAATCATCCGCCACGGAGCCAAGGTCATCTACGCCTACTCCGAGGCCAGCGTTCCTAAAATCACGGTAATCACCCGCAAGGCTTACGGCGGCGCCTACATCGCGATGTGCTCAAAGCACTTGGGCGCGGACTTTGTCTACGCCTGGCCCAAGGCCGAGATTGCCGTCATGGGCGCGGAAGGCGCGATCGGCATTTTGTACGCCAAGGAATTGGCCGACCCCGCCAAGGCCGCCGAAGTGGCGCAAAAGAGCGAGGAATACAAGACCGAGATTATGACTCCCAAAATCGCGGCCAAGCGCGGCTACGTTAGCGAAGTCATTGAGCCCAAAGAGACTCGCGCGCGCGTCGCCTCAAGCCTTGAGTTCTTGCTTGAAAAAGCGGACGCGGACAAGGTTTGCAAGAAGCACGGAAACACTCCATTGTAGGAACGGTCAAGGCGCGCTAGCGCTTAAAGCCTTGACTCGTTCCTTTTGTGGCGCGAAATAAAATTATCGCGCCACAATAACAAATAACGGCCGTTCCCAGCGCGCGGCCTTAATTTGTCAACAGTACAAACAAAGAATTTTCCGAAAGGAAATATTTTTCAAACGCGCTGGCTACGTCTTGTGGCGTGGCGGCGCGGATTTTTTTTGGCCGCTCCAAAAAGGCCTTGGCGTCGCCTTCGTAAAAAAGCGAGGAAGCCATTTGGTCAAGCGTGGCGCCCGCGTTTTGCGCAGAGCCGATTACGCGCGAAACGTAAATGTTCTTGTAATAGCCAAGCGCGCTTTCCAGTTCCGCGCCCACAGGAAAGCCCTTAAAGCTTTCTTTAATCAATTCATAAATGTCCGAGCTTCCGTTCTTGCCGCCGGCCAAAATCATAACCGCGCTTTGTCTTGAATTCAGCGCGCCGGTTCCGCAATAGGCCGCCGCCTTTTGGCGCTCGACCAATTCCCGCGCAAGAAGGGAGTCCAAGGCCAGCGTGGAAAGCGCGAAGGCTTCGTAGTCGTACGAGCCGCGCGCCGGGCAGGCAAAGCAAAGCGCCGAATAAAAGTCCGCTCCGGCAAATTCCGAATGAAGAGCCGCCTTGCCGCCCGCGCCCAACTTTACGGGCGGGACTGTAGGCGCGGTCCAAGCGCTTCTTTGAACGGAGCCAAAAGCTTTTTCAAGCTGTTCAAGCAAGTAGGCGGCGCGCTCGTTGAAAAGCCGCTCCCCCGCTTTCGCGTCTTTTTTTCCGCCCTTTTCTGCTTGCTCTTTATAAGAAAAATTTCCGGCGGCCACAATCGCCATTCGGTTTGCGTTCAAAAGCGAAGAAATGTTTTTTTCAATGTCGTATTCCGAAACGCGGCTTGCGGGCTTGTAGTAAATTCCGTCAAAATACGGAGAGTTTTGATAAAGCCTTTTTTGGATTTCGTCCAAAAGCTCGTAGCGGGGATTTTCGCTTCGCGAAATGGCCTGCGTGGCAAAGGCGGCCTCTTTCTTTAAATAATCGTCGCGGCTGTATTGGGGAGAAAAAAGCGCGGCCGAAAAAAAACCGAGGCTTTCAAAAAAATCTTCGGCGGAGCTTCCAAAGCCGCAATAGCTCCAGTCGGCAAGGCAGGCGCTAAGCGGAAAATAACGGCCGCGCGCCGACCGCTCTTTTATGATTTGGGTCGATTCGCCAATCAAGTCAAAAGTAAAAACGTCCAGGCCGCTTTTTCCTTTTGGGCAAGAAGAAGCGCCGCCCCAAAACAAGACGCGCAGCTCAATGTTCTTTTCGTAGGGAATGTTTTTTATTATGACGGGGATTCCGTTTGAAAGCGCGGCTTCCTTAAAAAGATTGGCGTTCTCTTCGTAAAAAAGGTCGGCGCGCTCGGTCTTTGGCCCGGAGGCGCAGGAAAAAATCAAAAGCGAAAAAAAGGCTAAAAGAAGCGTCGCGAACTTTTTTTTCATTCTATAGAATCCATCTCAAGCAAAAGCGGAGCGTGGTCGGGCCGCGCTCCCGAATCCATAATTTCCGAACGGGAAACTTTTTGCGCCGACCGTTCGCTGACCAAAAAGTAGTCGATTCGCCAGCCTGAATTGTTGGCCTTTGCGGTCGTTATCCTTTGCGACCACCAGGAATACGCGCCCTTAACGTCGCCGTGAACCATTCGGAAAGTGTCGACAAATCCGCGGCCCAACAGCGCGGCAAAGTCCGCGCGCTCTTCGTCGGTAAAGCCGGCGGAAAAATGGTTTGAGTCGGGGTTGGCCAAGTCTATTTCCGTGTGGGCAACGTTAAAGTCTCCGCAAGCGACCACCGGCTTTTTTTTGTCAAGGGAAGAAAGCCAGTCGGCAAAGCGCGCGTCCCAAATTTGGCGCTCCGAAAGGCGCTTTAGGCCATCGCCGCTATTTGGCGTGTAAACTTGGACAAAGTAAAATGAAGGAGTTTCAAGCGCGATCACCCGGCCTTCGCTGTCCATCGTGTCCGGGGCGCCGATTTTTGGAAAGTCCGCCTTTGCCTCAAGGCCCTTTTTGTAAAAGGAAATCGTTCCGGCGTAGCCCTTTTTTGCCGGCGGAACGGAGGAAACCCATACATAATTATAGTCGGGAAAGAATTCTTCAAGCGCCTTTTTGTGGGCTGGCAAAGGCCCCGCCTCGCCCAGCTTGGTTTCTTGCAGGGCGAAAAAATCGGGCTTTTGCGCGGCGATTTTTTTAAGGACATCCCTGGACTGTTCCGAGCGGGGGCTTGTTCCGCAAAGGGCCGCGTTCAATGAATCTATGTTCCACGAAATAAATTTCATTTTTTTTGTTACCTTTTTTCCAAAAGTGTGTTATACTATATGAAAGCGCGCGCATGGCGGCGCTTTTGGGAGGCTTTTATAAGCCTCATCCTCCTCTCCTTTTTTTGTCCTTCCGTTCGTCGAACGGAAGGGCTTTTTTTTCTGCCGCTTCGCGTCATTGCGGCGCGATAATTTTATTCGCGCCGCAAAAGGAACGAGTCAAGGCTTTAAGCGAAGCGCGCCTTGACCGTTCCTACTGATTCAACGCGGAGACGACGGCCGCAATACCCGCGCGGCCGACGTTGCTGGAGCGGCCAACGCCCCATGCCTGGCTTCCATCTTCCTTGGTGATTTGGACGTAGCCCATCGCCTTGGCGTTGTTTCCGCTTCCGATGCTGTGCTCGTGGAAGCTTGTGATGTTGAACTTGGGCGCGGGGGTCTGGCGCAAGGCGTTCACAAAAGCGTCAAGCGGGCCGTTGCCCTGGGCGCTGATTTTGTACTTTTGCTCCTTGTAAACAATGTCGGCGTTGCACAAAACGCGCTCCTCCGTCTCGGCGCCGGTCGCGCCCTCCAAGTGGGTTTCGACAAGCTCTTCGATTTTGAGCGGGTACACAAGGCCGATCCACTGCTTTTCAAAGATGTCCTTGATTTCTTCCGGCTTAAGCTCGCGCTGGGCCTTGTCGGCGGCATCCTTGACAACCGCTCCGATGGCCGGATGCATTGCCTTGGGCGGCTGGATTCCAAACTCGCTTTCCAAAATAAAGGCGGCGCCGCCCTTTCCGCTCTGGGAATTGATTCTGATGATGCCTTCGTACTGGCGGCCGATGTCATGCGGGTCAATCGGCAAATACGGAACGTCCCAAACGGCGTTGTCGTCCATCTTTGCGCGGGCGGCCATTCCCTTGCGGATAGCGTCTTGGTGGCTTCCGCTAAAGGCCGTGTAAACCAGCTCGCCGGAATACGGCGTTCTGGCGTGGATTTCCATTCCTGTAAGGCGGCAGTAGGCCTCGGCCAAAGCGGGAATGTTTGAAAAATCCAATTGCGGGTCAACGCCGTGGCTGTACATGTTCAGGCCGACGACCACAACGTCAAGGTTTCCGGTGCGCTCGCCGTTACCGAAAAGCGTTCCTTCAACGCGGTCTGCGCCGGCAAGCAAGCCCAGCTCGCAAGTGGCCACGCCTTCGCCGCGGTCGTTGTGGGGGTGCAAGCTTACGATTACGTTTTCGCGTCCGCTAATGTTGCGGCAAAAATATTCGATTTGGTCGGCGAAGGTGCTTGGAAGAGCGCACTCAACAGTTGTGGGAAGGTTGATGATTATTTTGTTGTCTGGCGTGGGGCCCCATTCGTTCTTCACCGCTTCGCAAACTTCGACAGCGTATTCGATTTCGGTGTTGCTAAAGCTTTCGGGCGAATACTCAAGCTGGATTTTGATTCCGTCGGCGTACTTCATGCAGTCCTTTATGCACTTTACGCCGTCAACCGCGATTTGCTTGATTTCTTCCTTGCTCTTGTTGAACGTGTACTTTCTCTGCGCGGGAGAGGTTGAGTTGTAAATGTGGAATATCGCTTTGGGAAGGCCCTTGATGGCCTCGAAGGTTTTCTTTACCAAGTGCTCGCGCGCCTGGCACAAAACCTGAATCGTAACGTCGTCGGGAATGCGCTTTTCTTCGATAAGGCGGCGCATGAAGTTGTATTCCGTGTCGCTTGAAGAAGGAAAGCCGACTTCGATTTCCTTAAAGCCTGTCTTTACAAGCAAGTCAAAGAACTCAAGCTTTTGCTCGATGCCCATAGGGTTAACGAGCGCCTGGTTTCCGTCGCGCAAGTCAACCGAGCACCAAACCGGAGCCTTGGTGATCGCCGCGTCGGGCCACTTTCTGTCTTTGATGTTCACCTTTGGATAGGGAACGTACTTGCCTTTTGAATCCATATTAATCTCCTGTTTTAATAACCTTTATAAAAAGAAAAGGACTGTCGCTTTTAGCGCCAGTCCTTGCAATTTGCAAAATAATTTGACGGCGCCTCTATTTTTGGCTATGCAAGAGAAGTCCATTCAATAGCAAAAGCGATTCCGTCAATTTCATTTCCTACTCCCTTGGAGGGCGAGGCTTTCGCTCTTCGGCGACATTCACGCGAATGCGGCGGCCTTCAAATTCCTTTCCGTTTTGCGCCTCAATCGCCTTGTCGGCGGCGGCTTCGTCAGCCAACTCAACAAAGCCAAAGCCCTTTGACTGGCCAGTGGCGCGGTCCTTTATCACGATTGCCGAAACAACTTCTCCAAACTGGCTGAACAAAGCGTTCAGCGACTCTTCCGTTGTAGAATAACTAAGGTTTCCTACGTAAAGCTTTTTTGCCATTTTTTTCCTTAGGCGCCCTATCGCGCGTCTTGTTTTATATTAGCGCCAAACGGGATTTTGGTCAATCGCCGCCGCGTCTTTCAGACGCTGATTGCGCATTACCGCGCGCGGCGGTTCTTTTCGGGGTGCGAGTCGTAGTAAAGCTTTTTGTCGCTGTACATGTTCTCGTCGGCCTTGCGAAGGGCGGCGCGGACGTTTTTCTTTTCCTTTTGAACGCTACCGCCAAGCGCGAACGAAACGCGGTCATAATGCTTTGACGCGTCGCGAACCGCCTGAATTTTTTGGGCCAGCTCCTCTTCGGTGACGCCAGAAACGATGATAGAAAACTCGTCGCCGCCCGCGCGGAAAATTTCGTTCTCCGAAAAAACTTCCCTTAAAGCGGCGGCCGCGTCCTTCAAAAGCTTGTCGCCGGCCACATGGCCTTCGTTGTCGTTAACGCCCTTAAGGCCGTTCAAGTCCGCGAAAATTACGCCGATGGAATCGCCCGGCTTTGAATCCGGCTCTCCGCCAGGCAAAACGCCGGCGCCGGCGCTTAGGCTGTCAACGTAGTTGTTCATCTCGTTGCGGTTAAGAACGCCGGTCAGCATGTCCTTGGAGCTAAGAATCTTGAGACGGTCCAAAAGCAAATAGCTTCCCAGCTCCGAGCCAAGAATGAAAGTGGTCAGTTCCAAAGTTTCCTTAATCTTAACCGCGTTGTCGGCGTTGAAGTTGATGGCCCAAATGTAGCCCAGCAAGTGGTCGCGCGACTTTAACGGGAACAAGACGATGCTCTTTGCGCCGGCCGCCGTAAGAGAAGCGTGCCAAATTGGATTTCGCTCCTTGACAACTTCCATGTCCTGCTCGTTCTTTACGATAAGGCAGTTGCTTCCGGCGATCGTTTCTTCCCAGCTTTCTGCGATTGGATAGAATTTTTCGTCCAAATATTTTTCCATCGGCAAAAGCTTTGAGCCTTCGGCAAAGGCTTCGCCCAAAACAGAGCAAGTCCTGCTTATGTCGTTCATCGTAAGAACGCAGCAATGCTCCGCGTCGCAAAGGTCGCGAATGTCCTTGATTACGTCCTTCATCGTTTTTTCAAAGTCGCGCGTTCCGCGAAGCTTGATACAAGTCTCCAAAACGGCGCTGGCCATGTCGCCCGAAATGTTTGAGAGGCGCTTTGCCTGCGGCTCGAAATTTATTTCCATTATGTAAAGGCAGTGGCAAAGGTTTCCTTCGTTGGGCTCCAGCGGCAGGAAGGTCATGTTGAACCAGAGGTCAAAGCGGTCGGGATGGACATAGGAATGAAGGCATTTTTTGTTTACGGCGGAACGGTAGCAAAAATCCTCAAAGTTAAGGTCGCGGGTAAGGTAGTTTGTGTATTCGGCGTTGGGGGTGAATTTGTCGGTGAGCATTTCCGTTCCGGGAGCGGGCTTCTCGATTGAATCGATGTAGGCGCGGTTTCCGGTCACGATGCGGTATTTTCCCGCGCGGCCGTTCCCCAAATCCTCAACGGAGACGACGCAAGCCATCGCCCCTATTCCGTCAACTACCTTCTGAAAATCCATGCATGCTCCTATCTCGCCGCTTCTATGCAATCTCGTCTAGCGAATATATCTTTCCTTTTTGAATTTTACCACATTTTAGGGCGTTGTCAAGCGAAATGAGGGCGCGGACGGCGCCGATGGCAAAGCCCTGTCTGCCGCGCGCGCGGTGGGTTATTTCTATAGTGTCCGCCGGGCTGTCAAAGAAAACCGTGTGGGTTCCGGGAATCGAGCCGCATCTTGTTGAAGAAACGTGCAGTTCCGAAGCGTCCGGCTTTTGGTGGAAGGCGTCCACGACCATTTTTGTCTTGTTGGGATTGTTGGCCATAACGCGGCGCGCGATTTCCAGCGCGGTTCCGCTGGGGCTGTCGGCCTTTTGGCTGTGGTGGGCCTCCCAAATCGCGGTGTCGTACTCGCTGTAGGAATTCATAAGCTTGACGGCTTCTTCGATTATTTTATAAAAAACGTTAACGCCGGTGGAAAAATTTGACGAGCGGACAAGGGTTCCGCCTGTTGCGGCGCACAAGTCGCCAATTTCTTTTTCGGATTCCGCCCAGCCTGTAGTTCCGACCACAAGGGGAAGCCCCAGCGGCACAAGCGCCTTGAGATTTTGGACGACCGCCGACGGGTGCGTGAACTCAATCACGCCGTGAACTCAATCACGCCCTGCGCGCCGCTGGACTTTACCGCGCGGACAATGTCGTCGGCGCTGGCGTTTTTGACGTCCGCGTCGGGCGCGAAGGAGTCGACCGTCACGCAAACTTCGTGGCCCAGCTCAATGGCCGCGTCCTTTATCATATGTCCCATCTTTCCAAAACCAACCAAAGCGATTTTCATATTGTTACCCTCTATATGTCATTATCCGGCTTGACCGGATAATCTTTTAACCAGTCCATTATGGATTGCCGCGTCAAGCGCGGCAATGACATCATTTTTCAAAATACGCCGCGTGCAAGGTCTTGACAGCGTCGTCGCGCTGCGCGTCGTCAACAATCATGCTTATGTTTACCTTTGACGCGGCCTGGCTTATCATTTGCGGATTGATTTTTGCCGCGGCCAAGGCGACAAGGCCCGTCGACAAAACTTCCGCGGACTTTGTCGCGTCGCAAATGACGGTGACGATGGACTTTCCGGGCCGCGCCTGCACT
>CADCCO010000021.1:31003-35154 GCA_902799965.1 uncultured Spirochaetaceae bacterium | reverse complement strand
AAGGTTCCGCTCGCGTACATCGAAATCGCCGTGCGCGCGGGCGGCGTGACCCAGCGCCGCGACAACACGGGAATCTTTCACTTGTACGAGCACATGATGTTCAAGGGGAACTCGATGTGCAAGGATTCCGCCGCCTTTCAAAAAACGCTCGCCGAGCTTGGCGTTGACGATTGGAACGGAACGACAGGCGAGCATTGCGTCAATTATTTTTTCACGATTCCGTCGGAAGACTTGCGCAAGGGGATGGAATTTTGGTCGGCGGCGATTCGCGAGCCGCTTTTGGACGAGGCGGAATTTGAGGCAGAGAAAAAAGTCGTCATTTCCGAAATCCAAGCGGAATACAATTCGCCGGGAACAATTTTGGCCGCCTTCTTTACCAAGACATTTTTTCCCAACGCTCCATGGCAACTGGATTCCGCCGGCGCGGTCGCCACAGTTCAGTCCGCCAAGCTTGACGAGCTAAAGGCGATAAAAGAAAAATACTACGTTCCCAACAACGCCGCGCTTTTTATTGGCGGAGACGTTGGCGTTGCGGAAGTCCGCCGCTTGGCGGAAGAGATTTTCGGCGACTGGGAGCGCGGCTCCTTTGACTTTAATTCCGAATGCGCCGTCCAGACGCAAGAGCCTTTTGGCCAGACGAAATTTTTTGTAATGCCCAACGAGGAAGTGTCGCCGCAAATCGCGCAGACAATGATTTACTACCGGGGCGCCGACGCGGACTTTGACCGCGCCTCCACCTATCCCTTGGACTTGTTCACAAACTACATAAACGGCCCGGACTCTTCTTTTGTCCAAGAGATTTTGGCCGACCAAGACTTGCGCGTCATTTCGCAAGACTACGCTGGCGGCGGCTATTCCACGAGGCGGCGGACGAGTACGATAAACTTTTACGCGGTTATGCTGGAGCCCGAGCGCTCGATTCCGACGCGCGCCAAAAAGTTTTATTCGCTTGTGGCGGAAAAAATGATTCCCAAATACGCGGAGACAAAAAAAATTGTCGGCGCCAAAAAAATCAAGGAGCTTAAAAAAATCCGCCGCGACGACGAGTTGATAAAGTCCGAGCTGTTTGCGTCGATGCTGGGCGACGCGCGCTACTGGTGGACGGTTTGCGACAAGAATTATTACTACGACTACGCAAAGAGCATGGACAAGGCCGACGACGCTGGAATCGTCGCCGCGCTAAAAAAATACGTTGTCGGAAAAAACGCCTTTGTGGTCGTCGTCGTGAACCCCGCCGTCTACAAGAATTTAAAGGCGGAATTTGACGCGCAGGGCTTTGAGGAAATCAAGAAGGAAAACGCTTTTTGGTTTGAAAGCGGCAATGAAAACGGCGGCAAGGAGTGAATATGAAAAACGAAAATCGCGCGGCTTTTTGGCCTTGCAAACAATTTGGGCTCGCGGCTTTTTTGGCCTGCTTGTCATTTACGCTTCTTTCTTGCGGCGCGGAAAAAGTCGGCCCGGACGGCCTTGCGTTCAACTTGCGGAACGAAATACCGGTTTACTATAAGAGCGTCGATTCAACAAACATCGCGTCGGTGATAATTTGCGTCCGGGGCGGGTCTTTGACTTACGGCCGCGAATTTTCCGGCGTGGACGGCGCGCTCTTTGAGCTTATGAGCCGCGGCGGAAGCAAACATACCTACGACGACTTGCGCCGCCTTTCCCACGAAAAGCACATTTCGCTCGGCCACAGCGCTCAGTATTGCGGCGCCTACCTTTCACTTTCGTGCCTGTCGTCTTACGCGGACGAGGGCTTGGCCGCGCTCTTGGACTGCTTTCTGAATCCTGCCTTTGACGCGACTCAATACGACAACATGATGACGGAATTTGACCAAGGCCTTCAGCGAATGCAAAACGACCCGGAAAGCCTTTTGCTCTACACGATGAACAAGGAAATTTACAAGAACCATCCGCTCGCCTCGTCAACATCGGTTTTGCCGGAGTCGCGGGAAAACTTGACGCGCGCAAACTTAAAGGAGCGCTACAACAAAATTCTTGACGCAAAAAGAATTTTCGTTGTGGCCGCCGGCGACATAAATCTTTCAAAACTTCGCCGCGCGCTTGAAAAAACTTTGGGAAAAGTCGCGGCTTCCGGCTCGGACTTTCAAGAGCCGCAAGTTCCGCCGCTTGAAATTTCAGGCCCAAAAGTCTCGCTCAAATCGCCGGCGCTCGCGAAGGGGAGCGGCCACATCGCGGTCGTGTTCCCAATTCCGGGCGCGACTTCGCCAGACCTTCCGGCGGCGCGAATCGCCGCGCTTATGTACAACGAGCCGCTTTTCAACATAATCAGGACAAAGCATGGAGCCTGCTACACGCCGTCGGTTTCGGGCGGCTTTTCCCCCGCGCCTTACGGAACGATTTTTCTCTACCGCGTTAGCGACATGAAAAACGCGGCTTCGTACATTCCCGAAGCGGAAAGCGAATTCCTTTCCAGCGACATCGACGGAAAACTAGGCGGCTTTGTGAAGAAATACCTTTCGTCAGCCTGGCAAAACCAAATGACTTGCGCCTCAATCGCAGGCCGCTCCGCCAACGCGCTGCTTTCGTTTGACGACATCGACGGCTTTGACAAAATCGCCGAAGCCGCCAAAAACACGACGGCCTCCGACATCCGCCGCGTGTTCAAAAAATACTGGCAGGACGGCTCCAAGCGCGTCTTTGAAATTGAAGGGGAATGACAGTCCGCGCCCTTGCAATATCTTTTTTTTACATCTCTAGTTTTTCCAGTTGCTTTTTTATTTCTTTTTCAAGTTTATGGCCTTCAGTATAGAATGTATTAAGATTTGATTTAAATCCATCCATCTTTTCTTTGAACTGTTCAGGGGTAAGTTCAACATATTCAATTTTGACTTCAAAATATTGGCCTGCGCTGAAGCTGCAATTCTTCTTTGCAAGGTCTTCATAAGAAACAAGGATGCTAAAGTCGTCTACTACTTTTGAATTGTTGAAAGTGTTTACAATTTTTTCAATTTCTTCTGGCTTAAGAACTGTCTTTTGATTTTTGCCGTCTTCCTTTACTTTTTCACCGAGCTTAGAGGCATCCATCAACATAACTTTGTCCGAAGTGTTTTCTTTGTCTATGAAAATTATAGAAACGTTTGTTCCTGTTGTAGCAAAAATATTTGAAGGCATGCTTACAACACCACGAAGCCAGTGATTCTTTACACAAAGCTCTTCACGAATTGTCTTTTCGATTTTTGACTGGGCTGTAAGGAAACCTGTTGGAACTACAATGGCAGCTTTTCCTTTTTCATTCAAAGACTTAATGATGTGTTGCATGAACATCAGGTAGATTGCCATGCTGTCTTTCTTTGTTGCTGGGATATTTGGAACACCAGCCCAGAAACGTTTTGAATAGTTTTCGCTGGCAAGTGTGTCTCGTGTTTCGCTAAAGTCTGTTTTAAAAGGTGGATTACTTACGATGTAATCAAAATGTTCAATATCATTCTTTTCTTTATTCAGATGACGAGGTGTAACAAGAGTATCATCATGAACAATGTTCTGAAGCGAGTGAACAAGATTATTCAAAATAAGATTCAATCGCAAGAACTCATTTGATTTTTGAGAAATATCTTGACTGTAGATTGAACAGTTGTTTTCTCCAATCTGATGCGCAAGGGCTAGAAGCAAAGTGCCGGAGCCTGCTGCAGGGTCATAAATTTTTACATTTTTTACTTTTTCTTTTACAAGAATGCGGGCAATAATTCTGGCAATTACATTCGGAGTGTAATATTCCGCATACTTGCCAAAGTCTTTGTTGTAATCCTTGATAAGGTATTCAAAAATCTGAGCAAAGAAATCGTACTTCTGTTCAAAGACCTCTTCAAAGCTAAAGTCCACGATTTTGTCCATCATAGCGCGGCAGAAAGAATCTTTCTTTTCTGATTCAATTACATACTGACTAAGATTTTCAAAAAGTTTGATTTTATCCTGTGAGCCTGCGCTTACGCTGAATATAGCCGCGTTACTTTCTGCAATAGAAGTAATTGTCGAATCAAACAGATTATGAAAATCTTTTTCTTCTCTATGAGTATATAAAGTTGCAATAAGTTGATTCTTGTTGAATTTTGCAACATTTGCATCAAGACCATAAAGCATAATCTGATATTCATCATCACTAAGGTTTAGGAAATCTGGATTTTTCTTTTTAG
>CADCCO010000021.1:0-30960 GCA_902799965.1 uncultured Spirochaetaceae bacterium | reverse complement strand
TATTTGTTGTAAGTTCTGCGGCGTTCATTTTATTGCTTCTCCATTTTATAAAAACGGTGATCTTTGTCTAAAAATACGATATAGAAAATATCTGATGAAAGTTTAAGTTCTGTTACTGCATCTTCAGGAACAAAAAAGCCTACCAGACGCATTGCGCTTTCCATTCTGAATCTTGCCCATCTTACTTTTTCAGGGACATGTTTAGGATATTCAAAGTCAGAATTTTTAGGAAAATCTCCATAGATTTCCAGAACTTTCAAACCGCCGCCACCAACGCGTTGATTAAGCCAGAAGACTTTACTTTCTCTGGAATAATCACGTAGCTTTTCGAGTAATTCCTGTTTTTGTTTATCGTTCCAGTCTTTAAAATCCTGGCCTGCTTCCTGGCTGGCATCAAAGTATTTAAAACTAAAAGATAACTTCCCCTTTACATCAGAAATGTCTGAAACAAGATCTTGAGTAGGAAGATTAGAGAGAAAACGTTCTTTTCTTGGATTAGTCTTCTTTGGTGTCAATTTTTGGGAAGCCTCCAATCAAGTGTTTTCTGTAAGGAACAGAAAGCGGTCGGTCATTACGCAAGCTTGGTGATTTTGGTTCATCAAGACGATAGCAGAAGCTTTCTCCATCTTCTTTTTCAAAAAGATAGGTGCGGTAGCGACCAAGAATATCCATGATATCTACGTTGTGAGTTGTAAAAAGAATTTGTGCATGCTTTGGATTATTTTCTGCTTTGATAAACCAATCCAAAAGGTGGGGAAGAATATCTGGATGAAGATTAATGTCAAATTCATCAAGAATAAGAACACCGCCAGAATTTAATACTGAATAATAGTTTTCCAACTTACAATACAAGGCTTGAGTTCCGCGAGACTCTTCTACAAAAGCCATTGGATGTGTCTTATTGTCAGAAAGAGAGTGATAAAAAATGGGATAAGCATTAAGTTGTCCCAATTCATTTACTCTGGTTTTTATTTCTATATTTTTTATGCCAGTATCAAAATACTTGATTTTTTCAATAGTGAATTTTAATTCTTCTGGGTGAGTGTAATAATAATTTGTAAGGCCCTGGGGATCATTTTCTCCACGATCACTCATTCCATAATATGTAACATTTATAGCGGTTCTAAAAAAGAAATCATAAACATCTGAGATTTCGGGTAGATTGTATTGCTTTAATGTACTTATGAAAGAGGCATTTTCTCTAAAAAGAATGTCTTTGTGGCCTTTGTATAAGGTGTTTTTTGTAATCTCATTTCCTTCGCGAACAAAGATTTCTGTTTCACGGGAACCTTCTTCGTTTTTCTTTCTAAAAAGGCGTTCTGTAATAACAGCTTTCTTTGATGCAGTTAATTCGTAGCGGAAATAAACTTCATTTGCAAGGAATTCTGCATAAAACTCAGCCGGCTCATCATTGTGGAAGAATGAATCAAACATGATTGGTTTATCTGGAGTATTTGAAAAACTATATCTTACAAAATCATAGATAAATGAATAAACTTTTAGAGCGTTTGTCTTGCCAGAAGCGTTCGCGCCTTTAAAGCACATAGCAGTACAGGCGGGAAGACCCATGGAAACATCAGCAGGGACCCCCTCGCCAAGTGATAAGTCAATTTGCATCCAATCCTTAAAACACCAGCAGTTTTTACCGCCAAATCCTAAAAGCATAATTACCTCTTATATAAATATAACTTAACTTAATAATTTTGTCAATATTTGACATAAAATACTGATTAAATTCCAGTTTTGATGGGGCAATACACTTTTAGATTTCTTTAACTTCAATGAGTTTAAACATAGAGGGATGTCCATCTATAAAATGCGGTGCGCAATTAAAAGTAAATGTAATCAAATATTTTTGAGTTTTTTTACAATTATCAGCTGCAATAATTATTTCAACTTCATAAAAGCCACTATCAAAAATGCAATTACAAATGCTTTGCCCTGTGCGACCTGAATATTCTCCACATAATGATAAAAAACAAAGATCCGGATCATTTATATATTTTTTTACAAAACAAAAATCACAATATTGTTCTACATCTTGATGGATTATTTTTTCAATAACTCTTTCATTTTGATTTATAACATTATCCTTATAAGACCAACAAAGTCTCATTGGGAGAAATCCTAAAACATCTTCTTTTTCTCCTTGCTTTCGTAAATGTTTTACAGCAACAATTGTATTTTTTGATTTATTTCCTTTGGGTATAACACCAATTCGATAAATAAAAGTTTCAGTATCACTACTTGTCTCTACAAACTTTCCAATATTATCAAAATCATAAAACTTTATTTTGGTGGCATTATAATACGGAAATACATCAGTCATATTTATTTGGAATGTACATGAATTATTTTTTTTCTCAATTTTTGGCGATACAAAAGCAATAATTATAGCAATAATACCTGTCGAAAAAGTTGCAAATGCAGAAATAATGTAAACATGATAAATCTTTATGTTTAATAGGTAATTTTCTATATCAAGTTTACCAGTTGATGATAAATTTGATAATTGTATTCCAGATAATTTGTTATACAGATCATAAATTGCAATAAGAGCGCAAATACAAATAAAAACACAAAGTATGCTGATGCAAACCCAAATACAACATTTCTTAAATTTCATTTTTTATTTTACCTCAATTTGTCCATTCATTAAGAGTGGAAGAAGATAGTCGCGTAGCTTTGTGAGTTCTTCGTTTGCCTGTTCCATATAACTGCGCTTCTCATATATCGGCTTCATTATTTCATTAAATTGTTTTAATACTGAATCTGCTGGATAAGCAAAATATACTTTACTAAAATGTTCACCTTTTAAGTTATTAATTCCTGTACCAATACAAACGTGATTTATATATATTTTAAAGAAATATGAGTGCATAAAGTTTTCAACAAAAAACTGGGATTCGTTTAATGGAGTTAATTTATTACAAAATGCACCATATGAATGCGGAGAATCAAATAAGAACATTGCGGATTTTCCTACATGCTCTTTGCTTCCACTCGACATTGTAATTACAACATCAAATTTCTTAATTTTTTGTTCTTTAGTTACTAAATCAGAAGAAACGTAAACTGTATTTGAATCATAAACAATGTGATTGTTGCTAATATTATTTCCTCTTAGGATTTGTACAACATTTTCATCACTTTCTGACATTTCATCATCTTTACCATAAGTTACACCTCTTTGAAGTTCACAAATTTGCGATAAACTTTTTACTTCCCATCCAGCAGGGATTTCTCTTTTGAGAGTTTCGTTGTAAACCATCTGGCCGCCGCTGGTTTTGTAGGGGTGGCCGTTTTTGTCTGGGAAGTCGAACTGGGTAAACCAATAGTCGTAGATGGTTTTCCCCATGTTTTCCAATTCGGTGTTTGTTTTATTGTTCAAGGCAATTTTTTGATTGAGCGAATAAAGGAAATCGCCGATTTTCACCTGAGTTTGATAATCAGGAAGATACAATTTTAGATATGAAAAGATTTCATCATTTAAGCTTGCTCTCAATGTCATAAAAGCATTATTGGTCATAGTTTTTCTAAACATTTTTGTTCTTAGATAAAATCCAATATACTTTGAATAAACAACACCTTTTACTTTTGGACGCAATCTTTTTGTAAATCCACTGTAAGTTGCATTTTGAACATCATTAAGAACAACACAACTCATTCCTAGTTCATCTATTGTTTCACTTGTTCGAGTTAATAAAATATCGTCTGCTTTTACAGAATAGATTTCTTGTTCTGAAAGGCTGGTGTCCATCTTATCTTCTAGCTCATTAGGAAGAAAATAATTATTGAATACTGTTCTGAATGAAACAAATGGAGAACCGTGTCCTGCTTGTTCTTTCTTTGAAGAAAGTCCTGAAGACATTTCGTACAGATCGGAAAAATTATATTCTTTCAATTCAACCATTTTTTTTACATTCCCACCAGTTCCCCGGTGTATTCCTTTTTTATTATGTTAATCATCATCTTGGCTTGTGGCAAGGTGAAGGTTACTTTTTGTTTTTGCAGTTCGGGAATTACAAAGCTTCCTAACTGGCTGTCAAAATATGCTTCGTTAGAAATTACATTTGAATTGCTCAGAAGCAGATTATCTGTTGAGTATTTAATATTCAGCAAGACCTGCTGTAGCAATGTGTCACTTGGAATAATTGGCGGCGGATTTTCTTTGAGACGTTTATGGATTCTCATAAACTTTGGGTCGCCATTGTATTTGTTGCAGAGTGTCTGGTCTTTCTGATTCTTCTGGTCCATCTTCTTTTTGAGTTCTTCAAGTTCTTTTATGGATTTCTGCATATCTTCTGCGGTAAGTTCTTCGATATTCTTTTTTGACATTACACGCTTAAGTTCTTCGTAAAGAGAAATGTATTCAGGATCTTTCGGATCCAGATTTCGCAGGAACGCTTTTCTTGTTTTCTCGGCTGTTTCCTGCCACTTGTCTGCAATGGTTAATTCTTCTTCTCCAATCTTTAAGAAGGTAAAGTCTATCTGGTCCAAAGCTGTGTTTAAGAGTGCCTGGGTATCTGTTGAATCTTTTATAGAGTCGCTGAAATTCTTGTTGAAGATTGTGCGTTCAACTTCGCTGGCAAGTGCCTTTACACTAGTGATATCTATCTTCTGCAGAATCTGATCAAATCCTTGTAAACGTGCTACGTTGTAGAGAACTTTATAATCTTCTAACGCTTTTCTGATTTTATTTAATTCATCTTTTTCCAGAATGTTTATGCTCTGTGAGAAAGCTTCTATGTCGCTTGTGTCGTATGCAAAAAGGATGTCCTGAATTTCTGTAAGACGTTGATCTATTTCTTCTGCATCTAAAAAGAGCTGGCTGTAGTTTTCAAACTCATCACCGAGTTCTTCTTTGAGTTCGTTGTAGTATTCCTGATTTGCTTTATCAAACTCTTTGCGGATATCTGCAAAATCTACGATGTAGCCGTAATGGAATTTTTTGTAAGGGCGATTTACGCGAGTAAGTGTCTGCAATAGGCTGTGATCTTTTACAACACGGCCCAGATACATCTTTTTAAGACGTGGCGCATCAAAGCCTGTAAGAAGCATATTGTAAACTACAAGGAAATCTATTTTACCAGCTTTGAAGTCGTCGCGTTCTTTTTCGCGGGTATCCTTATCATCAACATCATGAAGAATAAGAACCTTTGTAATGGATTCATATTTCTGTAATTCTTCAAAGATGGCTTTTGCCTGTTCACTTGAATCTGCAACAATCATTGCTCCGATTGTGTCGTCGCCAAGGGTGACTTTTGATTTAAGAAAGTCGCCTACGATGTATTCTGTAAGTGGGGCAACATATTTTGAATGAGCAAAGAGATCCTTTTTCTGAAGGCTGCCTTTTATAGTTTCAAGTTCATCTAATACAGAACGAAGCTTTGCTTTGTATGATGTTTCAATTGCTTCTCGGATAAGGCGGACTGTATATCCATCTTTAATGGAATTATTGTACCAATATTTGTGGATGTATGATCCAAAGATATCTTTAGAATTGAAATGAATTGTTTTATTCTTACCAGTTGCGTCTACAACTTTTGCATTAAGGAGCGGGGTTCCTGTAAGAGCAATTAATACCGCATTCTTATCTGAATTAAAAAGATTTGCAAGAAATGAACCTGCCGGATTGTAACTGCGGTGAGCTTCATCCATAAAATATACACGCTGAACATCTATATCATAATCGTTTGGAGTTGCTACAGATTCCTCACTGAACTTCTGAATGTTTACAACTGTAATTGTAGCTTCTCCATTTTTTGAAGTAGATACTTTTGATATATTTTTCTTAAAGTCTTCTTTTGAGTTTACGATATCAACTTTAAGGCCGCGTGCTATGAACTCATTCTTTGCCTGTGTCATAAGGTCCAGTCGGTCTACAATAAAGAAAAATCGAACAGGCTTTGCAAGTCCAGCATAATAGTCTCGCAGGAATTGTGATGCAAAATAAGCAAGGGCTGTTTTACCTGAGCCTTGTGTGTGCCAGATAATTCCTTTTGTCTGTAGAACATTGTTCTGACGGTCGGCTACAATTCTGTTTTGAATAGCCTTTGTCGCAAACATTTGCGGATAACGCATAATGTGTTTTTCAAGATGGGTAATTCCGTTTTTATCAGTTCTTTCTACATAGACTATACCGTACTGCAATAAAAAGAGAAGTCTTTCTGGATTACAAAGTGATGTAATGATTCTGTTTGTCGGTGTAAAAGGAGACTTGTCTTTTTCATAGAAAGTCTGGCCTTTTACTTCGACATGGTTATTATCTTTTAGAATCAGATTTTCATTTTCTTCTGATTGAGCATCAATAGGTTTTAAGAAAGACGCTTTTTGATATTCTTCATCTTCTTCACGGAAATGATTGAAGAAAGGCTTTCCATAACTTGCAGTTGCATAGAAGGCGCCAAAGAGATTATCAAGATCATCATCGTCATACTCCATGTTGTTTGAAAAAATCATCAGCTGAGTAATATTGATGAACTTGCGGAAGGTTTTGTTTTGCTGGCGTTTAATCATTCTGTTGTATTCAGCTTTAATACCTTCCTTATTATTTGGCTTTTTGACTTCTATGAATGCAAGAGGGATGCCGTTTATTAAGAGAGTTATGTCCGGGCGGAAGTTGTCTTCGCATTCCGGCTTTTGATATGTTAGTTCTGTTACTACATTGTAGGTATTGTTTTCGGGATGCTCGAAGTCTATAAGTTTGATTTTTTCAGGGCAGCCTTCAACATCAATTCCGTTTACAAGGTAATTATAAAATTTACGACCAAGGTCTTCATTACTGAGAGAATCAGAAAGTTTGTGAACTGTTTTTTCTGTTCCTAAAGACTGGGAAAGAAATTGTAGGATAAGAACCGCAGAGTCCTTGTCATAATGCGTGTCATTAATTTTTGAGATTGAATCTTGGAAAATATTTAAAAATATGTTTGTCTCGGCGTCAATTTTTCCGCCGCCTTTTATGTAGTCTTTGAGAGAAAGGTATGTGTAGCCTAAGCGCGTGGCATGAAACAGCGCGGGCAGTTTTACGCGGGCGTCTTCGGTCGCTTTGCTTTCTTTCATGAATTTTATTATAACGAAAAATAATATAAAAATCTACAAAAAGCCGCTCCTGTCGTCCGCCGCAAAAAAAATCCCGCGCCCCACTTGACGCTTCCTGCGATTTTTGCTAATATAGACGAACCATGCCGGAGTGATGGAATGGTAGACATGACAGACTCAAAATCTGTTGCGGGCGACTGCGTAAGAGTTCAAGTCTCTTCTCCGGTATCAAATCCCTTGCCAAAACGGCGAGGGATTTTTTTTGCCCGCCGCCCCCCGTTTTAGTCTTGAAAGCCGTTTGCAAAAGCGCTAAAATAATACGTTATGAGCAAATACATACTGGTAACAAGCGGAGTCTGTTCAAGCCTTGGAAAGGGAGTGGCTTCTTCCACAATCGGAAGCCTTTTGGAGTGTCACGGCCTAAAAGTCGCGATGATAAAGTGCGACCCTTACGTCAACGTTGACGCGGGCAACATCAGCCCCTACCAGCACGGCGAAGTTTACGTGACCGAGGACGGCGCCGAGACCGACTTGGACTTGGGAAACTTTTCCCGCTTTACCAGCATAAACCTTACCAGCGACAACTGCATCACGATGGGAAAGGTCTACGAGCAAGTCATCAGGAACGAGCGCGCGGGCCGCTACAACGGACGCACCGTTCAGGTTATCCCTCATATCACAGATGAAATAAAAAGAAGAATTTTGAACGTTGGCGCGCAAAGCGGCGCGGACGTGGTCATCGTGGAAATCGGCGGAACCGTCGGCGACATCGAATCGATTCCTTACTTGGAAACCGCCCGCCAGCTTGTCCACGAGTTGGGAAAGGGAAACTCAATCGCGATTCATTTGGCGCTTGTTCCCATCATCACAGGCGGCGAGCTAAAGTCAAAGCCCGTGCAGCATTCCGTAAAGCAATTGCAGGAAGCGGGAATTCAGCCCGACGTTCTTTTGTGCCGCTGCGAAGTTCCGATCGACAAGTCGATGAAAAAAAAGCTGGCGCTCTTTTGCAACGTTTCGGAAAACGCGGTGTTCACCAGCGCCGACGTTGAAAAATCGATTTACGAACTGCCGGTTCTTTTCCACAAGCAGGGCTTGGACGCGGAAATTTTGAAGAAGCTCAAATTCACCGACCTAAAGTGCAACATAAAGCCCTGGACGCAATTTTTGGCAAAGTTGAATTCTCCAGAAAAGAAAGTGACGATCGGCCTTATCGGAAAGCGCGACTATCTTGACGACTGCATCAAGAGCGTGAAGGAATCTTTGTTCCACGCGGCGGTCACTTCTTGCAACGCGGAACTTACGATAAAGAAAATCGACGCGGAAGGCTTGGAGCGAAGCCGCGACGCAAAGACAGCTCTTAGCGGCGTTGACGGAATCGTGATTCCCGGCAATATGGGAAACCGAGGATTTTTGGGCTTGCTGGCCGCCGTCCGCTACGCGCGCGAAAACAAAATTCCGTATTTGGGAATCGACTTGGGAATGCAATTGATGGCGATAGAAGCCGCGCGCGACTTGGCCAAATGGGAAGACGCGGACTCGACGGAATTCATCCAGAACACAACGCACCCAATCGTAAGCTTGCCCGAAGAGCAGGCCGGCCTTAGCGCGTCGGGCTTGATGAAGCTTGGCGCTAGCGAAGTGAAAGTCGCAAAAGGCTCAAAGCTGAATTCCATTTACAAAAAAACTTCCGTATTGGAGCGGCACCGCAACAAACATTCGGTCGACCGCCGCTACCAAGAAACTTTGGAAGGCTTTGGATTGGCCGTAACCGCCACAAGCGCGGCGGACGGGCAAATCGAAGCCTTTGAATGGGCCGACCACCCTTGGGGAATCGGCGTTCAGTACCATCCGGAATTCGTTTCGCGCCCCGTAAAGCCGCATCCGCTCTTCACCGCTTTTATTCAAGCGGCGTTGGAGAAATAGCGAATTCGCGCCGATAATATATAGTATAAAAGTTGAAAAAATGAAAAGCCGCGCCTTTTTGACAACGATTTTTCTCGCCCTTGCGTTCGCTTCTTGCAGCGTCAATTACGACAACATTTACGAGACGGAAGGAACGATTCCCGAGCTGATGTTGGACGACGCGGTTTTTAAGCGGATAAAGGACAGCAAGGTAAATTCGCAAATTCAAAGCGAGCGGCTGGAAGAATTCAAGGACAGCGGAAAAGTCTTGGCGCAAAACATCCGCTTTGAGACGACCAACGACGACGGCAAGGTCAACTCGTTTGGAAGCGCCGGCTTGATGAAGGCCGACACAAAAAAAGAGGTTTACGAATTTTTCAACGGAATCCACATCGAAGCGCCGGAGCGCGGCGTTACGATTGACGGCGAAAGCCTGCGCTGGAACGGCAAGACCGAACAGCTTGTGGGCCAAAAAGGCCAGCCCCTTACGATAAAAAAGGACGGAATCACTTTGAGCGGAAGCGGCTTTTCCGCCAGCGCCGTAAGCGAGTCCTTCAACTTTGCCTCAAGCGTTTCTGGCGACTACAAGGACGAAGAGGAAGAAGGCGAGGGCGGCCAATGACGAGGCGCTTTTTTTTACCCGCCATTCTTTTTTTTGCCGCCGCGCTTTCTTTTGCGGAAGAAATTACTTTTAGCGCCGAGACTATGAGCGGCCGCGCCGGTTCAAAAGAAGACACCACAAAACTTTCGGGCAACGCTCGCGTTCAGACTGAAACGATAGAAATCCGCGCCGACTCAATCGAGCTTAGCGGAAAGGAATTCCGCTACGTCGGCGCTTCGGGAAACATAAAGGGCTCTTACAAAGAGTCCAACCTTGAATTTGAGTGCTCGGAGCTTCAATACGACCGCGAGTCAAAAATCGTAAGCCTTTCGGGCGACGTAAAGCTGGTTGACGTTGACAACGAAGTGACCGCCGGCGCGCAAATGATTGAATACAATTCCAACACCGACATCGCGGTTCTTCAAATAGAAGTCAAGCTTCAGCAAAAAAAGAACGTGTGCACGTCGGCCTACGCGATCTACAGAAAAAAAGAGCAAATGCTTGAGCTGAACGGAAGCGCCAAGGTCGTCCAGGACGACGACTCTTTCGCCGCCCAGTCGATAACCTTCAATATGGACACCGAAGAAATCACGATGGACGGAAACGTTCACGGCTCCGTGACCGACGACGGAACAAAGGGAAAGAAAGAAGAGCCGCAGGACAAGGAGCAAGGAGGCGAGGCGGCCAAGCCTGAAGGCGAAGAAAAAAGCGGCGCGGACGCGGGCAAGGAGGCGGCGGAATGAGCGACCAGATTGACGGCGAAGAAATGAAGGAAGTTCAAGAATTGCTTGAGCAGGAAATGCCGCGCCAAAGCCAGGAAGCGCAGGAAGCGGTTCCAGCCGCCGCGCCGGTTCAAGGCCAGGAAGCGGTTTCCGAAGCCGCGCCCGCTTCCGAGGAGCGTTCTCTTCACACATTGCGCGTTTCAAGCCTATACAAAAATTTCGGCAAAAAGAAAGTGGTCAAGGGCGTTGACTTTTCGGTTCAGACCGGCGAAGTGTTGGGGCTTTTGGGCCCCAACGGCGCGGGAAAAACCACTTCCTTCTATATGATAGTCGGCTTTTACAAGCCCACGAGCGGCGAAATATTTTTGGACGACAAGTGCATAACGCCGCTTGCAATGTACAAGCGCGCGCAAATGGGAATTTCGTACTTGCCGCAGGAAGCGTCGGTTTTTAGAAAGCTTACGGTTGAAGACAACATTTGGGCGATTTTGGAAAACCGCGCCGACCTTACCCACCAGCAAAAAAAGGATCTCTTGGAAGAACTTATAGAAGAATTTTCGATTACAAGAATCCGCCGCCAGTACGCCTACACCCTTAGCGGCGGCGAGCGGCGCAGAACCGAAATCGCGCGGTCGCTGGCGATTGACCCAAAATTCTTGTTGCTTGACGAGCCTTTTGCCGGAATCGACCCAATCGCGGTAAGCGACCTTAAAAAGATGATTCAAATTTTAAAGCGGCGCGGCATCGGCATCCTCATCACCGACCACAACGTCCGCGACACGCTTGAAATAACCGATCGCGCCATTATCATCAACAACGGCGAAATCATCGCGCAAGGCCCCCGCGACGACATCTTAAAGAACGAGATGGCCCGCCACTTTTATTTGGGCAGCGATTTTTCTATGTGATTTTCCTTGACAAAATTCCGTTCCTCTGTTATTATGGATAAAATTAGAATTACTATAAGCAAAACAGGAGAACAAAAATGAATAATCTAGTGTTATTTATCGCTCTCCCGCTTGCCGGAGTGGTTCTTGGATGGACAATTCGCTGGCTGTATGCCAGATTTCAATTATCTGCGTCAGAACAAAAAGCTGAACGTTTAAGACAGGATGCAATTAGAGAAGCTGAAGCTCAGAAAAAAGAAATTTTGCTTAACGCAAAAGATGAACTCATTCGGGAACGAAACCAGCAAGAGCGGGAAAACCGCGAGCGCCGCGCGGAAGTGCAGCGCTACGAGGCGCGCGTAAGCCACAAAGAGGAGTTGCTTGACCAGCGCGCCGCCCAGTACGACAAGCAGGACAAGGAATTTGTCGAAAAGCTTGCCGCTTTGGAAAAGCGCGAGGGCATTGTCCAGGCGCAAGAGGAAGAATACAGGCGCGAGTTGGAGCGCATTTCCGGCCTTACAGTGCAGGAAGCCAAAGACCTCATCATCAGGAATTTGGAAAACGACGCCCGCCACGACGCGCAGGCTCTTCTCAACAAGGTTGAGCAGGAAGCCCAGTTGAACGCCGAAAAAAAGGCGCGCGACATTCTTGTAACGACAATTCAAAGAATCGCCACGGAAACAACCGGCGACATCACGGTAACGACTGTTTCCCTTCCCTCGGACGAGATGAAGGGCCGCATTATCGGACGCGAAGGCCGCAACATCCGCGCGCTGGAAACTTTGACCGGCGTTGACATCATCATCGACGACACTCCCGAAGCGGTCGTAATCTCATGCTTTGACCCCGTCCGCAAGGAAATCGCCAAGCAGTCTTTGGAACGCCTCATCTCGGACGGCCGCATCCATCCGGCCCGCATCGAGGAAATCGTTCAAAAGGTCACTCGCGAAGTTCAGAACAAGATTTACGAGGAAGGCGAAAAGGCCTTGTTCGACTTGGGAATCCACAATATGCCGACGGAAGGCGCGCGCGCTTTAGGCCGCCTTTACTTCCGCACAAGTTACGGCCAGAACGTTTTGGTCCACTCAAAGGAAGTCGCCGAAATCGCGGGCCTTTTGGCCGCCGAGCTGGGCGCCGACCGCGAGCTTGCCAAGCGCGCCGCCATTTTGCACGACATCGGAAAGGGCGCCGAGACTGACAGCGACCAGAACCACGCCGAAGTCGGAGCGGAAATCGCGCGCAAGATGGGCGAAGTTCCGCAAGTGGTCAACGCCATCGGCGCCCACCACAACGACATCGAGCCTTCAAGCCTTGAAGCGGTCATCGTCCAGATTGCCGACGCGATTAGCGCCGCCCGTCCGGGAGCCCGCCGCGAGACTGTTGACAATTATGTCAACCGCCTTGAAAACCTTGAAAAAATCGCCGAGGGCTTTACCGGAGTTGAAAAGGCCTACGCCATTCAAGCCGGCCGCGAGCTTCGCATTCTTGTCAACAACGAGAAAATCGCCGACGGCGAGGTCAAGGAGTTGGCGCGCAAAATCGCCAAGCAAATCGAAAGCGACTTGCGCTACCCCGGCCGCATAAAGCTGACAATGCTCCGCGAAACAAGAATCGTAGAGTATGCAAGATAGGACTGGTCAAGGCGCGCTTCGCTTAAAGCCTTGACTCAGTCCTTTTGCGGCGCGAACAAAATTTTCGCGCCGCAATAATCCTATCGTTTTGCGCAAAAAAAACGCTCGAAAGAGCGGTTTTTTTTGCGTTTAAAGCGGTATATTTTAGCCTGGCCAATTTAAGGTAAGTCTATAAAACAGGCGGAAGCGGAGTTCCGGCCCGAAAAAAATTCTGCACAAGCGAAGCGCGGAAGCCTTTTTTCGGGGCGGGTTTCCGCTGGGAGCCTGTTTTTTTGTGGTCAGCGGAAGGCCAGTCTAAAATAAACCGCCAGCGTGTTGTCATAATCATCATTTCCGGTCGGCATGAAAAGGTAGCACATCCCCGCGCCGGGAACTACGCCGCCGCCGCTTTTAAAGTCGTACTCTGCGGCCAGCCTAAAGCCGTTTCCCCATTTGGCGGCGCGGACTTTTTGGTAGTTGCCCCAGCTGTAATCCAGAACGTCCCAGTCGCGGCGGAATCCCAGCGCGTAGGCCAGCGAAAACGAAAGGTTTCCGATTCCAGAGTAAAATTGAATTCCGCCAAAAAAAGCCGGCGAGGCGTGGTTGGAGTAAAGTCCGCCCTTCCACGCAAAGTCAGCCATGGCCTGGGCGCCCGCCAAAAAATAAAGAGAGTCGGTAAGCCTTAAAGTTATTCCTGCGTCGGCGTAAGCCAAAATTCTGCACCAGCCCCTGTCCATCATTTTGTTCATGTTGGAAGCCAAGTCGCCGTTGCCGTAAAAGGTGTAGCCGGTTCCCAGCGCAAGCTGAAAGCCAAAAATTCTTCGCTCGCTTTTTGCTTCGTCCTTTGGTTCAGCAAAGAGAAAAAACGGGCTAAGCGCCAAAATCGCGGCCAAAACAAATTTCTTCATATAGAATTTATCGGTAAAATTTACTGGACTTTTCACGGGAATTTGATTATGTTTAAAGTAGCGGTAATTTATAGGAGAACGAATATGTCAGAAAATTGCGGCCACGATTGCGGCCATTGCGGAGAAGGCTCTTGCGCGGAACGAACTGTTCCCCAAAAAATCGAGCCGAACAAAGACAGCAAAATAAAGAAAGTCATCGCCATTGTGAGCGGAAAAGGCGGCGTAGGAAAATCGCTTGTGACAAGCCTTTTGGCGTGCAAAATGCAAAAGATGGGCTACAAGTCCGCCATTCTGGACGCGGACATCACCGGCCCTTCGATTCCCGAAAGCTTTGGCGAAAGCGAAAAGCGCGCCGACGTGGTTGAAGGAAAGGACTTGCTTGAGCCGGTCGTGACGGCCAGCGGAATCAAGCTTATGTCGATGAACTTTTTGCTGCAAAACGAAAACGACCCGGTCGTTTGGCGCGGCCCGGTAATTTCTGGCGCGGTCAAGCAGTTCTGGACCGACGTTGTATGGAAGGACGTTGACTTTATGTTCGTCGATATGCCTCCGGGAACGGGCGACGTTCCGCTTACGGTTTTCCAGTCGCTTCCGATTGACGGAATTATCGTCGTGTCGTCGCCCCAGCAGCTTGTGCGCGTAATTGTGGAAAAGGCCGTTAAGATGGCCAACATGATGAACGTTCCGATTTTGGGCTTGATAGAAAACATGTCTTACGTCAAGTGCCCGGACTGCTCAAAGGAAATTTACGTTTTTGGAAAGAGCAACATCGAAGGCATCGCAAAGACTTTTGACTTGCCGGTTTTGGCGCGCATTCCCATGCGGCCCGAGACCAGCGCGCACGTAGATTCCGGCGACATCGAAAACCTTGAAGTCCCGGAGCTTGACGAAGCCGCGCAAAAAATCAAGGCGCTATTGTAAAACCTTAAAGCGGTCGGAGGGCTGCTCGTCAAAGTAGGCGCGGAAGGTGTCTTGCGCCTCTTGGGGAGTGGCCGCGTTGAGCATCTTGCTTTTTATGTAATGTCCAAAAGTGAAGTTGTCGCAGTAGTAGGAAAAAAAGCGCTGCATGCGGCTTTTGAAAAATTCTGGCGGCTGGAATTCCTGCAAAAGTTCTATGTAGTCCAAGCCAGTCTGAAGCAAGTCAATGCGGCCGTTGGTCGCAAGCCCGCAATTGCTGGAGGCCGCCGCGCCGCCCGCGTCTTGGGCTTGCGAAAAATTGCGGGGTTGGCCTAAAAGTTCGCCGCGCAGCTGGACGAAAATCCAAGGCTTTTGAACGCAAGCGCGGCTTATCATAAGGCCCGCGCAATCCGGGCAATCCGCCAGCGCGGCGCTGGCGCTTGCCTCGTCCTTTACGTTTCCGTTGTAAATCACATCCACTCCGCGCGGCTTTAGAAGCTCCGCTAACTTTTGGGCGTAATGGCGGCGCGGCGGCCTTGAAAGCTTTTCCCGCTGCGTGCGCGGATGCAGTACAAGGCGCTGAACGCCGGAATCGCAAAGGCCCTTGCAAAAATCGTAAAATTTTTCTTCGCTAAAATTTTCCGCGCCCAAACGAAGCTTTGCGCTAAGACGGTAGGCCGGCGCGGATTTTTCTATCGCCGCTTTTACTCCGCGGACCATCGCGAGCGTTTCTTCTTGCGGCTTTAGCATCCAAGCTATCCCCGCGCCGGAATGAACGATTTCGGGCGCCGAGCAGCCCATGTTTAGGTCAATGCCTATTCCGCCAAGGGGAGCCAAAACGCTTACGGCGGCCGCCATCGAGTCGGCCTCTTTGCTGGTAAGCTGCCAAACGATTTTTTGCGGGGCCGGCCCGTTCATCAAATAGTATTTTTCAAAAGGCCCCTTTTGCATCAGCGTGGGCGCGTTTATCATTTCTGTGTAGTATTCGTCCGGGCCGCCGAATTTTTCGACCAAGCGGCGAAAGGCCTCGTGGCTAAGCGTCGCCATCGGACCCGCGATTAGTTGTGTCATGCCGATATTTTAACAAAAGAACAAAGCGGACGCAAGGGCGGGCCGCTCCCAGTCGTGGCCGGCATCGCGAAACCGCTAGCTAGCGTCGCTACGTGCTGTTTGCGCTTGTAACTATTTAACTTCGCCGCTTTCGCGGCGGCGCAAACAGAACGTTTTCGCAATGCCGTCCGCTCCTTCGCGCGGCCCGCCCTTGCGTCCGCTTTGCGCTTTTCCAAAATTTATGATACAATATTCGTATGGAAATTGAATTGAAGGCCCATGCGAGGGATCGCGGGGCTGTGTTGCAAAAATTGCGCGACTTTGCCGTCTTTGACAAAAGCGTTTCAAAGGACGACCGCTACTTTAAGCTGGAAAAAAGCGGCGCCCCCAACGGACATATAACCGCGCGCATTCGCCAAGAAAAAAGCTCAGGCCAAGACGGCCGCGCGCTTGAAGAAAAAATTTTGTTGACTTACAAAAAAAAAGAAAAGCGCCTTGCAAGCGGGGGCGGCGCGTTAGAGGTGAACCAAGAATTTGAGGCCGCCTTGGACAACGCCGAATGTTTGGAAGCGCTTTTTGCGGACATCGGCTTTGTTCCGCATTTTACAAAGCATAAGGACGCGATTGGCTTTTACGCCGACACCCCTTGCGGAAAGGCGCATTTGGAATTGTGTTCCGTTCCGCCATTGGGAGACTTTTTGGAAATCGAATTTGTCACGGACGGCGACGTTCCCGAAGAAAAAATCGCCGCGATGCGAAAAGAGCTTGAGGCTCTTGTCACAAAGTGCGGCCTTGCCCTTGATGACATCGAAGAAAAGTATTATTCTGAATTATTGGCGGAAGCCGGAATTATAAAGTTTTAAGGAGAAAAAAATGTTCCATCGAGTTGAATGCAAGAAGGCCGCCAAGGCGCAGCTTAAAGGGCGCTGGAAAATTCCCGTTCTTTCCACCTTGTTGATTTTCGCTCTTTTGGCTGTTATGTCGGCAAGCGTCGCCGCGATTTTTGCGGACAAGATAAACATTCATGTTGACGCGGGAGCGGGCGCCTTGGGGTTCGGCGTTCACGGGCCAAAGGAGTCCGGGCCTTTTTCGATTTTGATTGGCCTTGTGATGGCCGCGATGGTTTTGGCGCAAAAACGCTTGCTTTATGTAATGTCAAAAAATCCTGAGCCGGTTTATTTCAGCGACTACGTTGACGGCTTGAGCCAATGGTGGCAGGCGATTCGCGGAATCATATGGAAGAGCGTTTGGGTTTGGCTTTGGTCTCTGCTGTTCGTAATTCCCGGAATCGTAAAATGGTATGCGTATTCGATGATGTCCTACGTGATGGCGGAGTATCCAGAAATGTCCGCGCGCAAGGCGATGAACATAAGCAAGGAATTGACTCGCGGCTACAAGGGCGACTTGTTTGTGACCGACTTGACTTTCATTCCTTTGGCCATTTTGTGCGTTTTGTCTTTTGGAATTGGAAGCTTGTGGGCATTCCCGTATTACCAAGCGACATACACGAACATTTACCGCGAGCTAAAGAGGCTCGCGCTTGATTCAAAAAGATTGAGTATGGAAGATTTTAAACAGGAGAAATAATATGGCGGAAAAAAATAAAAAAAGCGGACTTGTCTTTTTAGTTGTAGTGATAATTTTGGCGCTCGCGGCCGCCGCGCTTGGAATCCTAAAAGGCATTGGCGTAGTGAAGCTTCCTTCGCTCCCGGCGGCGCGGAAGGAAAGGCCGGCGCGCGGCGGAAATCCGATTAACATCGACATGGGAAAATTCAATTTTGGAAAGATTGGCGGAGAGTCCAGGTATGTCGCGCGCCTTTACATTACCGGCGTGATTCAAGAGGCCAACGAAACCTACAACCAAGAATGGCTTTTGAATACAATTGAAGATTTGGAAAACGACGCTAACAACGTAGGCATTATGCTGGTCATAGATTCGCCGGGCGGAACGGTTTACGAAGCCGACGAAGCCTATCTTGCCTTGCGAAAATACAAAAACTCCGGAAAAGAAATTTGGGCTTACTTTAAAAGCATGGCGGCTTCGGGCGGCTATTACATCGCTTGCGCGGCCGATTCGATTTACGCAAACCGCAACACATTGACCGGCTCCATAGGCGTTATTTTTGGCCCCACTTTTGACGCGACCGGGCTATTGGAAAAAATCGGAGTCAAGTCCGAGAATTTCGCTTCCGGAAAAAACAAGGGAATGCTTTCGTTCAATAGTCCCGTGACTGACGAGCAAAGCGCGATCATGCAGGCGCTTGTAGACGAAGCCTACGAGCAGTTTGTCACGATTGTTTCGCAGGGAAGAAAAATGCCGCTTGCCGAAGTGAAGGCGCTTGCCGACGGCCGCCCCTATACGGCCAACCAAGCAAAGAAGAACGGCTTGATTGACAATGTGGGAACTTTGGAGAACGCCGAGGACAGAATGAAAGAGCGGCTTGCCATCACTTTGAATTTGCCGGCCGACGCCGCGGACAAGATTGAATTTTACGACTACGAATACATTTACGACCCGCCGTTCATGCGGAAAATGTTTGAAAGCAAGGCCGACGGCTCCCTTAAGCGCGCGGTTGAAGAAACTTTCGGCCCGGACATAAAGTACCCGGCCTACTTGTTCCGGCGCTAGGCAATCTTTTAGTTCATGCCGCCTTTTTCGACGACTGTTTGCATCATGGAGCTCAGCAAGTCCATCGGGATGTTTTCGGCCTCGTAGCCGACTTCGTCCTTTATCCGGCTCCAGTCGTCCGCGGAAAGAACGCCGCCTTCTTCTTCGCCGTTGACAAAGGCGTGGAGGGCGGCGATTTTTTCCAAAGCCTCGTCTTCAAGTTCCGCGCCGCGAGCGCATTCGTTTTTCCACCAGTCAAAGAGAGAAAGGGCCAAGCCCTTGCAATGGCCGTTTTGGGCCGTAAAAAGGCTTTCTATGTCGCGCAAGGCTCCGTTCATGTTGAACGCCGCGCCCGCGCGGTTCCGCTTTTTTATTCTTTGCAAATCGGCCAAAAATTTTTCAGATTTGTTCATAAAAACAATTTAGCAGATTTTGTTAAAAAAATCAAATTTTGAAGGACTTTTCTCTTGACTTTTAGGTAAAGTGAATCTAAAATAGTTGTTATGGACTTAAGAACTGTACTGACACCTGAAACGGTGAACCTTCATTTGAAGGGAAAGACTAAAGAAGAAATTATCGACGAAATGCTTGACATTCTTGTCAAGGCCGGAAAGGTCACTGACAAGGCCGCCGCCCGCGACTGCGTTTTGGAGCGCGAGCGCAAGATGTCCACAGGCATGAAGCACGGCATCGCGATTCCCCACGGAAAGACCGACACTGTCAGCGACCTTGTGGCTTGCATCGGCATTTCGGACAATCCTGTTGACTTTGACTCCCTTGACCAAGACCCCTGCCGCATTTTCATCATGACGCTCTCTCCGGTTAATAAAACCGGACCGCACCTTCAGTTCTTGGCTGAAGTGAGCCTCTTGTTCAAGAGCGCCGGCAAGCGCCAGCAGATTCTTGAAACTCAGGACAAGGCCGAAGTAATCAAGATTTTGACGGAATAGAGCGAGCGCCTTTTGGCCTTTGCGAGCCGCCTCTGCGAAAAATGATTTTTTTGCAGAGGCCGTCTTTGTTTTAAAAGGAATTGTTTTATGGAATTGAAAAAAGTTGAGGCGGCCTACAAGGACATCGTTTTGCCCGGCGGCGGCGCCAACGAGGAATTTTTGGCGGCCTTGCGCGAAAAGCTGAAGGGGATGGAAGAAGGCGGCTGCCAAGGCGTTTTGATTTGCCCGCTTTTTGGCGCGGAAGACTGCAAGGACACGGACGCCGCGCTGGAAATCACCGCCGCCTACAAGCATTGCGCCCGCCGCATAAAGGATTGCCAGGCCGTCAAGGGCTTTGAGATTCCCGCCGCCTTTAAGGGCATGGACCGCGCGGACGAAATAATCGAAAATTTCAAGTCGGAATTGCTGGAAAAGCACCCGCATTACGTGTTTGAGTGACGCTTTTGTTGATAAGCGGGGCAAGCGGCGTATTTTGCGGAAGGTTTGCAACAATTTGCAATGATTTTCAATAGAACCGCGCTAAATGCGGGCAATGTAGGGTATCGCAGTCAGTTCAACAAACTGGCAAAAAAGCAGAAAATTTGCAAAATTTCTTGCGATTTTTCTAAATTTCGCTTGAATGTTTTTTAAAATTGCGCTTTTATTCCTGCGTTATGACAAACGTGTATAAAGAAAGTTCGGAATTCAACAAGACGGCTTGGGCCGCCGTGATTCTTTCTCTTATTTTTGCCGCGGCCGGCGCGGCGGCGCTTTTGTTCGCGCCCCAGTCTTCCGATCCGGTTTTCGCCAAGTCGGTTTCTGTCATCGAAGAGCCGCTTTTGCCGGAAGAAAAAATTTACGCGGAAGAAATCAGCGCCCGCGCCCAAAACATTTCTTGGCTTGAAAACAAGGCCAATTTTAGCGCCATTTCTTTTGCCGACGGCGACAAGGCCGGAAGCGCGGACAAGGGCTTGCAGCTTTACAGGAATCCTTCCACTAGAGCGGCGGTTGAATGGTTCTACTTGCGCGTCACGGGAAACCGGGACGTTACGATGGCCGTTTTGAGCGCCGCCGACCGCGAGGACATTCCGCTGGATTTGGCCTTTGCCCTTTGCCACACTGAAAGCCGCTTTAACCGCTACGCCTACAATCTTAACGCCAACGGTTCGGTGGACCGCGGCCTCTTTCAGCTTAACGACAGGACTTTCCCCCGCTTGGACGAAAGCGACTTTTACGCAGCCGAAACAAGCGCCCGCTTTGGCATGAAGCACTTGCGCTTTTGCCTTAACGTGGCCGGAAACGACCTTACGGCTGTCGCCATGTACAATGCCGGCGTGACCCGCGTTCGCAACGACCAGACGCCCGCCAGCACTTTGCGCTACGTAAGCCGCATCGCGAGCTACCGCTCCAATTTAAGAACCGCCTTTGCGGAAGAAGTGGTCAACCCCTGCAAGCAAAGCGGCGAGCAAATCGTTCCCGCGATTGCCCGATAGGAGAGGCTGCCGCAAGCTCAGAGCGGCGGCTTCTTTGTTAAAATTTTCACACTAACCGTCCTTTTGCGCCAAAAATCCTCCTCCTTTTAAAAAAAATCGGCGCAAAAGGACTTTTTTTATTGACAAAAAATCCCAATAAACATAAAATTAAATCGTAGTTTTGTGAAAAAAATCACAACTAAAAATGGGGCAAAAGAATGGCTAAGATTCCGGAAGCTTCGGGCAGGCGGCTTGCGCTGTTGGCCAGCCTTTTGGCTTCCTGCGAGAGCGAAAAAATCACTTCCGCTAGAATGCAGGAAATGACCGGGATTGACAGCGCCCTTATCCGAAAGGACATTTCGCTTGCGGGCTACAAGGGCGGCGTGTCCAACGGCTACAACGCGGCTGACCTTTTGGCGGCCATACAAGAGCGGCTGGGGCTTCCGCTTGCGGGGCAAAAGCGCTTTTGCTGCATCGCGGGTCTTGGAAAACTGGGCGCGGCCTTGATGCAGTGCGGAATATTCGACGAGTCGCCCTTTAAGATTGTGGCAGGCTTTGACAGCCGCGTGAACCGAACGGAGGTTTTGAGCGCGGACTTTCCGCTTTACCCCGCGGCCAAGATGGAAAGCGTGATTCCGCAGGCGGGCATTGAGTTTGCCATTTTGGCGGTGGAAGACGGGCAGGCCAAGATGATGGCCGAGCGCTTGGCTCAAAGCGGCGTTAAGGGAATCGTCAATTTTACGGGCGTGATTTTGGAAGTGCCCAAGGACGTGGCGGTTGAAAACGTTTCGCCGCTTTTGGCGCTGAACAACATCTGCGCGAAACTGAATTAGCGAAAAAGATTGCCGCGAAGCGGCAATGACATATAGAATTACAGGAGAAAACTATGAGCAGAGTTTGGAATTTTAGCGCGGGCCCTTCTTGCCTGCCTGAAGAAGTGTTGAAAGAGTGCGCGGCCGAGATGCTTGATTGCAACGGAACCGGCCAGAGCGTTATGGAAATGAGCCACCGTTCGGCGGCCTTCGAGCCTATCATTAAGGACGCGGAGGCGCGTGTCCGCAAATTGATGAAGGTGCCGGACAACTACAAGATTTTGTTCTTGCAGGGAGGCGGCTCGACGCAGTTCGCGATGGTGGCCCAGAATTTGGGAAACAAAAAAGGCAAGGCCGCTTACATCCAGACCGGTGTTTGGGCCAAGAAAGCCGCAGCCGAAGCGCGCCATCTTGGAGTCCAGGTTGACGTAATCGCTTCAAGCGAAGACAAAAATTATTCATACATTCCAAAGGTTGAAAAAATCGAAGGCGACTACGACTACGCCTACATTTGCTTTAACAACACAATCATGGGAACCCACTACGAATACATTCCCGAAACTGGAAACATTCCGCTTGTGGCCGACATTTCTTCCTGCGTTTTGAGCGAGCCGCTTGACGTTAGCAAGTTTGGCCTTTTGTTCGCGGGAGCTCAGAAGAACTTGGCGCCCGCCGGCGTTACTTTGGTAATCATTCGCGAAGACTTGGTTTGCGACTTGGAAAACTGCCGCCCGGGAACTCCGACAATGCTTTGCTACAAGACTCACGTAGAAGGCGAGAGCATGTACAACACGCCGCCGTGCTACACGATTTACGTTTTGGGAAAAGTCCTCAAGTGGATCGAGGCCAACGGCGGAGCGGAAGGAATGCTCAAGCGCAACAAGGAAAAGGCCGACTTCCTTTACAACTATTTGGACAAGAACGAAGGGAATTTCTACCACGCCACGGCGCAAGTCGGAAGCCGCTCTTTGATGAACGTTCCCTTCCTTACAAAATACGCGGGAGCGGAAAACGAAAAGGAAATCAACGCCAAGTTCGTTAAGGAAGCCGAGGCCGCCGGTTTGGTCAACCTTAAGGGCCACCGCTTGGTTGGCGGAATGAGAGCCAGCATTTACAACGCGATGAGCTTGGACGGCGTCAAGGCGCTCGTTGAGTTCATGAAGGTATTTGCCAAAAATAATTAACACAATGTCATGTTCGGGCTTGACCCGGACATCTTTTGATTAAAAGATTGCCCGGTCGAGCCGGGCAATGACAGATAGGAGTTTAATATTTATGTTTAAAATTCAGACTTTGAATAAAATCAGCGCGGTGGGCTTGGAAGAATTCCCGCGCGACAACTACGAGACAGCAAGCGGCCTCAACGACCCGGACGCGATTTTGGTCCGCTCGGCCGACATGCACACGATGGAAATCCCCGGAAGCCTCAAGGCCGTAGCCCGCGCCGGAGCCGGCGTCAACAACATTCCGATTGACTCAATGACCGACAAGGGAATCGTAGTTTTCAACACGCCCGGAGCCAACGCCAACGCCGTTAAGGAATTGGTTTTGCTTTCGCTTTTGATTTCAAGCCGACCGGTTTTTGAGGCGGCGGATTGGGTAAAGACTCTTGCCGGAAAGGGGGAGGAAATCCCGGACTTGGCGGAGAAGGGAAAGAGCCAGTTTGTTGGCCACGAGCTTAAAGGAAAGAAGCTTGGCGTTATCGGACTTGGCGCCATCGGAGCCTTGGTGGCCAACGCCGCCGTCCGCCTTGGAATGGAAGTAATCGGATACGATCCCTTTATGTCTATCGCCGCCGCTTGGAGATTGGACTCTTCTATCAAGCACGCGGAAACCTTGGACGTTCTTTTGAGCAAGGCCGACTACGTTACGATCCACATTCCGCAGACGCCCGACACAAAGGGCTTGATTAACGAAAAGACAATCAAGAACATGAAGGACGGCGTTGTAATCATCAACATCGCGCGCGGCGGCTTGGTCAACAACGACGACATTTTGGCGGCGTTGGACAGCGGAAAGGTTCGCTGCTTTGTGACTGACTTTGCAAGCGAAGAGCTCTTGAACAAAAAGAACGTTATTTGCTTCCCCCACCTTGGCGCGTCAACGCCGGAAGCGGAAGACAACTGCGCCGTTATGGCCGTCAACGAATTGCGCGAATTTTTGGAGAAGGGAAACATCACCAATTCGGTCAACTTCCCCAAGTGCGTCACGGAAAACCCGATTCCCAAAAACGGAACGCGCCTTTGCATCAGCCACAAGAACGCGCCTGGAATCGTTTCCAAGTTTACGACTGTTTTGGGCGACGCAAAGCTTAACATCGCGGGAATGATTAACCAAAACCGCGGCGACACGGCCTACAACATCATCGACATCGACGGCGTTGTTCCAGAAGAAACATTGCGCGCCTTGGCCGGCATCGAAACGGTAACAAAAGTCCGCCCGATTTTTGCGTAAAAAACTGTAAGAAAAACAAAACGCTTCCAGTCGGCGTGTGGTCGACGGAACCGCTAGATATCGTCGCTACTCACATTTTGCCCCTTGTAACTATTTACGTCTGCCGCTTGCGCGGCAGGGGCAAAATGAGAGTTTCCGCCAACCGCCCGTCTCCTTCGCGCGTTTTAACTTTTTTCAGCCGTTTATACAAAGAAGCGCGCGGCATTTTTGGTGAACCAAAAGCGCGGACAAAGAGGGGCGGGACGCAGAAAAAAAGACTTGGAAGGACCCGTCAGCGAACGGCTTGGCCGCAGGCATCAAGCCGGGAGCGAAGGACGGGAGGCTCCAAGTTTTTTTTTCGTCGCTGGGACCCGCCTTTTAAGTCCGCGTTTTTTCGCTTATATGTTTATAGAACCAATTACGGTCGTTTCGTCGTCGGCGCTTTTTTTGCCCCAAAAGCTTTTTTTGCGCGGCGAGTCTTCGTCGATTTCGCGCAGGCGCTCGGCGGCGGACTTTTCGCTTGAATCGTTAGAGGCCGCGCCTCCAGTCTTGGATGCCGCGCTCCTTCTCGTTTTGGGAGCGGTCAAAAATCCCGCCATGCTTCCCGCCAAAGCGCCGGCCAGCTGGACAAAAAGCCCGATGACGGCAAAGCGCGTAAAGCCGCCGTCAAGCGCCGACAAGTACAAGTTTCCGGCCAGCGCGGCAAGCAAAGTCAAAAGGCTTGAAAGCGCGGCCTCGTTTTTGGCCAGCGACGTAATAGAAGATAGAAGAATAAGCATTAGAGCCACGGAAGCCGCTCCGCACAAAGATTGCGGAACCAAGCAGGCGTTGAGCGCGCCGGAAACAAAGGCCGCGATTGCCGTCATCAGGGCGACGGCGGGCGAGCCGTAGCGTTCTTCCATAAGCGCGCCAAAGGGCAGAATAAAGGCCCAAGAAAAAATGGCCTGCAAAAAGTTTTTGTTTCCCAAAACATAAAGGACAAGGCGCGCGTAGTTTGCGGGCGAGGAAAAGTCAAAAGCCTCGGCCGCTCCCTTGGCGCCCGGCGCGGAAAAAAGCTTTTGGACAAGGCTGTAGTTTTTGAGCGCGAACGCGTCAAGAACAAAGATTAATAGCGCCGCCAAGCAAAAGACTATTGACACAGGCGCGTCGAATTTTATTTTGAACGTTTTTTTAGAAGCCATTTTTCCTCCGTTTCTTTTATCGGAAAATTCAGTCATATTATTTAATTCTTTTGCCGAAAATAGAAGCATGAAAAAGTTTTTTGCGACCATAATCTTTTCTCTTGTGTTTTTGCTTGCCTTTGCGACGCAGAGCCTTGCGCAGAACGCGGCACCAAGCGCCTTGTTGATAGCGCCCGGCGATTTGCGCGTCGAAAAAGTTGAAAACGGCTGCATGCTCTATGTAAGGAAAAAGGCCGGCGTTGAATCGGTGATGCTTACCGAAACCACAAAAGACCCGCTTGGAAAGGAAGACAACTACGCTTACCGCGCGCGCGAATGGAACGCGGTCAACGGCGACGAGCGGCGAATTCTTGACGGAGAATTTTTGGACGCAAAGGAAAAGGGCCTTTATTTTTTGGTCGACTCCACGCCGCAAGACGACGCGCAGTTTGGCAAGGCCTTTGTTATTTTCATTCCCGACGAGTTGGTTTTTGGCTACGATTGGAGCCGCCATGGAACGGTTCAAGTTGGCAAAGGAACTTTCATCAACATTCGCTCTTTTGAAAAAAAATATTGCGACTACACAGGCGCTTACTTGGACAACCCGTATATGTTCAACTTGGAAAGGCGGACAAGACCTCGCCCTGAGCCAGAACCGGAGCCTGTCGCGGAAGAAGAGCCTCTGCCGGAACCAGAGCCGGAGCCCGAACCCGCGCCAGAACCGGAAACGATAATTCTTACCGACGACTACAATCCCTTGGCCGCCGACAAGTTCAAGGAATTTTCGGACATGGTGATTTATTCAAAAGGCCCGGAGACTTTGCTTGACGACATCAGTTCCGCGCTGGGATCGATAAATCCCAAAGACGTTGTTGACGTTGTGTTTGCGATTGACGCGACCGGCAGCATGAAGGACGACATCGAGAAGTTGCGGCAAACTTTGGTTCCCCGCTTGACGCAAGAGTTGGTCGGCTTTGGCGACGTTCGCTTTGGCCTTTTGCTTTACCGCGACTACGGCGACAACTTTTGGACAAAGGGCCTTCCCGTAAAATTTTACGACTTTACAAAGTCGCTTGACGATTTTATAAAAAATCTGAGCGGATTTAAAATCATCGGAACGGAAGGCGGCGACATCCCGGAACCGGTTTACGAAGCGCTTTTCGCGTCGATGGACTTTTACAAGTGGCGCGACAACGCCAGCAAAAAAATAATTTTGATTGGCGACGCGGAGCCGCACCCAACGCCGCGCCGCAGCGGAAAGTACACAAAAGAATTGGTCGAAAAAAAAGCGGCCGCGCTTGGAGTAAGCGTGACCGCAATCATAACGCCGGACGACAAGGCTCGCCGCGGCAGGTAATCCTAAGTCAAGGCGCGCTTCGCTTAAAGCCTTGACTTAGTCTTTTTGCGGCGCGAATAAAATTGTCGCGCCGCAATGACTTTTATTCGTTTGAGCTGGCTTCTGGAGCGCTTTCTTCGCTGGCCGCTTCTTTGGCTTGCGCGTCGGCGGGAGCGGATTCTTGCGGCTCGGCGCTTTTTGCGGGGGCTTCCGATTCTTCTTTAGCGGGCGCTTCTTGGCTTTCTTGCGCAGGCGCGGGGCTTTGCTGCGGCGCCGCTTCGATAGAAGGCTCGGCGGGCGGCGTTCTTTGCAAAAGCGGGGCGCTTTGCTCTTGCGCGGCTGCTTGGTTTGCCGCCTCTTCTTCTTGTTCAAGCATTTGCCTTTCCGCGCCAGCTCTCATGCGCTCGGCTTCCTGGTTGTTTTGCGCGTCGCCGCTTTCATATATTTGCGGCTGGGATTCAAATTCTTTTATCTTGTCTTGCGGAATTTTCGCCAACTCAATTCCGCACAAAATTTTGTAGGAGCCTGGAAGCCCCATCGGAACGTTTTCGTAGATTTTTTGAATCTCGGTAAAGTTGTTCCACGCGGACCTGTAATTCTTTAGCTTTAAGAAAAGGTGGCCCAATTCGTATTTTGCTTCAATGTAGTGCTTGGGATCGTCGCCGTAGCGTTCCAAAACCGTGTTGAAATATTTTTGCGCCGCCTTGTAGTGGTGAAGGTCGTAGTTGTCCTGTCCAAGCTGAATCAACTGGCGCGCGTCAAGTTCTTCTGAAATATGCTCCGGAACGGACTGGCAGCCAAAAAGCGCTGTGACGATGAAGGCCGCGCAGGCAATAAAAATCGATTTTTTCATAAAAATTCCTTATAAAAGTATAACAAACAAAGGCGGCGAAAGGTTAAAAAAAATCGCCCGCGCTTTCAATCCCTATTGTATAATTTTTTCAAACATTTTACAATAATGTTTATGGAAAGAATCAATTTAAATGACGAATGGCTTTGGACTCCCAAATTTCAGGCGGAACTTTGCGCGGCCAAAATTGTTGGCGGCGCGCTCAAAAAATCATTGCAGAAAGTCCGCCTGCCTCACAGCGTTACGGTTACGCCTTATAATTATTTTCAACCTAACGACTATCAAATGGTCTCTGGTTATAGGCGCGACTTCAAGACGGAGAGGTCTTGGAAAAACCGCCGCGTCTTTGTCACCTTTTTGGGGGCGGCGCACGAGGCTGAAGTTTGGATTAACGGAAAGAGCCTAGGCGTTCATTCCAGCGGCTACACGGCATTTAAATTTGAATTGACGCAATTTTTGGCGCCCGCCGGAAAGCAAAACGTTTTGGCTGTAAAATTAAATTCGCGCGAAGATGTGGACGAGCCGCCCTTTGGCTTTGTCATCGACTACATGACATACGGCGGCCTTTATCGCGGCGTTTATTTGGAAGTCGCCAACGAAAATTTCATCGACGACATTTTTGTCGCCACAAAAGACAACAAGTTTTTTGCCGACATCGCGCTCGACAAAGAATGCGAGGCTTTGGTTCGCTTGACGCTGACGAAGGCCGGCGACAAAAAAATCGTTTTTCAAAAAGACTATGCCGTTGGCGGAACCGCTGGCGCAAGCGGCGGCGCGAAAAAAATACGCGCGGAATCGGACGCGCTTTCCGTGGAACGATGGTCGCCCGACAGCCCCGCGCTTTACGTTTTGTCCGCCGAGCTTTTTTACGGAAAAATTTTGATTGACTCAAAAAGCGTCCGCTTTGGCTTCCGCGACATAGAGATGAAAGACGCTGGCCTTTTTGTGAACGGAACGAAAGTTCTTTTGCGCGGAATGGACAGGCACCAAAGCTTTCCTTACGTCGGCTACGCGATGCCGGCCAGCATGCAAAAAATGGACGCTGACATTCTAAAGAACGAGCTTGGCCTAAACGCCGTCCGCACTTCGCATTACCCGCAGTCGCAAGACTTCATCGACCGCTGCGACGAGCTAGGCCTTTTGGTCTTTACCGAAATTCCAGGCTGGCAGCATATCGGTTCTTCCGACAAGTGGCGGGAACAGGCCGTTCAAAACGTCCGCGAAATGGTGGAGCAGTATCGCAACCACCCTTCGGTTTTTTTGTGGGGCGTCAGAATCAACGAGTCGCCCGACGACGACGAGCTTTACGAAAGAACCAACGCGCTTTGCAGAAGGCTTGACCCAACGCGTCCGACTGGCGGCGTTCGCTGCATAAAAAAATCCCATTTGCTTGAAGACGTTTACACTTACAACGACTTTAGCCACGAAGGCAACAACGCCGGCTGCGCAAAGAAAGCTTCAATAATGCGCGCGCTCGACTCGCGCAAGCCTTACTTGATTTCAGAATACGCGGGCCACATATTCCCGACCAAAAATTTTGACGACGAAATTCACCGGACGGAACACGCGTTGCGCCACGCCAACGTGATTGACGCGGTTGCCGCCGCCAAGGGAATCGCCGGAAGCTTTGCCTGGTGCGCCTTTGACTACAACACCCACAAGGATTTTGGAAGCGGCGACGGCGTTTGCTACCACGGCGTTATGGATATGTTCAGGAATCCAAAGATGGCGGCGGCTGTCTACCAGAGCCAGCAGGAAAAAGTTCCGGTCTTGGAAGTTTCTTCCACGATGGACGTTGGCGAACATCCCGCAAGCGCGCGCGGAAAAAACTGGATTTTCACCAACGCCGATTCAGTCAAGATGTACCTTAACGGAAATTTCATCCGCGAATATACGCGCGCCGACTCGCCTTACAAAAACATTCCGCATGGGCCAATCTTGATTGACGACTATGTCGGAAACCGTTTGGTTGCCGAAGAGGGCCTTTCCGCTTCCGCCGCCAAAGACGTTAAGAACATTTTGAACTACATCGCGCTTTACGGCCAAAACGCGGTGGGCTTTAGCCAAGCGCTTTCATATGTCCGTCTTTTGCTGCGCGGAATAAACCGCGCGATGATTACCGGCTGGTACACAAAGTTTGTGGGCCTTTGGGGCGGAACGGCTTCCGTCTTTAAGTTTGAGGCGGTTAAGGGCGGAAAGGTTGTCAAGACCGTTTGCAAGGGGCCGGTTCAGTCGATTGAAATTAGCGCCGACGTTTCTAGTTCCGTTTTGCATGAGGAAGAATCCTACGACGTTGCCTGCGTCCGCTTTAGCGCGCGCGACAATTACGGAAACGTCTTGCCCTACTTTTTTGAGCCGGCGGCTTTTGAGGCGCGGGGAGCGGTTGAAGTCTACGGCCCCGACACGGCGGCCTTCCGCGCCGGAACTTGCGCCTGCTATGTCCGCACTGTGGGCAAAAAAGGCAAGGGCAGCCTTACAGTCCGCGCCGCCGGCATGGAAAAAACGGTGGACTTTGGGGTAAGGTAAAAAGCTCTTGTCATGCCGGACTTGATACGGCATCTGGCGCGGTTTTTCTAAAAATTCGCAGTTGAAAGAAAATCCGATTTCTGTTACAATAGCTTCTATGCCTATCGAAAAAACAGAAATCGTAATCGGCTGCGAAATTCACACGCAGCTTTTGACTAAAACCAAGGCCTTTTGCGCTTGCGAAAACCGTTACGGCGGAATGCCCGACACCCGCGTTTGCCCGGTTTGCTTGGGGCTTCCCGGAGCCATGCCGCGCGTAAGCAAGGGCTACGTGGAGCTTGGAGCGGTGGCGGGCCTCGCGCTCAACTGCAACATCGCGCGCTTCACCAAGTTTGACAGAAAGCACTATTTTTATCCCGACCTTGCCAAGGGCTACCAAATAACCCAGTACGACTTGCCGCTCTGCACGGACGGCTACGTTGACCTTCCGTTCTTCCATTATCCCAAGGACGAGCAGCCCGGGGGAAGCAAATTCCGCCCCAACAACTTTAAGGGCGAGCCTTGCGTGAGCGCCGACAAAAAATACCGCCGCGTCCGCATCGAGCGCATTCACCTTGAGGAAGACGTAGGAAAGTCCCTCCACATGGAAGGAAAGCATTCCTACATCGACTACAACCGTTCCGGCACCCCGCTTATCGAAATCGTGACAAAGCCCGACATGACAAGCCCGGAAGAAGCCGCGCTCTTTATGCAAACCGTCCAGGAAATAATTTTGCGCTACGTTTGCGTCACAAAAGGAAACTTGGAAGAAGGCAACATGAGATGCGACGCCAACATCAACCTTAACGTTTGGGAAGACGGAAAGCTATATCACACACCGATATCGGAAATCAAAAACCTCAACTCCTTCAAGGCCATCCGCGAGGCTTGTACTTACGAAGCCGCCCGCCAGCTGGAGGAGTTCAAGACCGACAGGCAGGAATTCAACCCGGGCTTTAAGGTTACTATGGGCTGGGACGAGGCGGCCGGAAAAACCGTCGTCCAGCGCACCAAAAACTCATTCGTCGACTACCGCTTTGTCGTCGAGCCGGACATCAAGCCCTTTAGCGTTGAAGAAGAATTGATTGAACGCGCCCGCGGCCGCGTGGGCGAATTGCCCGAAGCCAAGCGCACCCGCTTTAAGGCGGAGTTTGGCCTTAGCGACTTTGACGCGGAAACGCTCACTTCAACTCGCGAGCTAAGCCTTTGGTTTGAAGAGGCCGCCAAAAATTCCAAG
>CADCCO010000020.1 GCA_902799965.1 uncultured Spirochaetaceae bacterium | reverse complement strand
CATTTGCAGTCCTTATCGAGGCCAGTGTTCCTCGATGAGTTCCGTCTTGATTCCGACTTCGTCTTTGTCAAAGCAAGCCTTAAGAATCTTCCAGCCCAAATCCAAGGCGTCCTCAAGCGCGATGTTCTTTGAAAGGTCCATCATCTCGCTTTCAAACATTTCGCCGTATTTAAGGAGCTTTTCGTCCCACGCGCTCATGTTGAAGCCCATGCTCTTCTTTTCGAGCGTGTCCTTGTACTGCGCGTAAAGGCGAATCATGCCGTCCATAAGGGCGCGGTGGTCGTTGCGGGTCTTGCCGTTGACGTTCTGCTTAAGGCGCGACAATGAACCGAACGGCTCGATGCGGCCGCCCTTAAGGTAGTATTGGCCCTCGGTGATGTAGCCCGTGTTGTCCGGAACCGGGTGGGTTACGTCGTCGCCTGGCATCGTGGTGACCGCAAGGATCGTTACCGAGCCTGAGTCGGCGAAGTCGACGGCCTTTTCGTAGCGGGCGGCCAACTGGGAGTAAAGGTCTCCCGGGTATCCGCGGTTAGACGGAACCTGTTCCTGCGTGATCGCGATTTCCTTCATTGAGTCGGCGAAGTTCGTCATGTCCGTCAGGAGGACAAGAACGTCCTTTCCCTGCAAGGCGAACTGTTCCGCGACGGCAAGCGAAAGGTCGGGAATCTTTTTGCATTCTACCGACGGGTCGGCGGCCGTGTGCACGAACATTACCGTGCGGCTTAGGGCGCCGCCGTTTTCGAGCGTGTTCTTAAAGTACAAGTAGTCGTCGTACTTAAGTCCCATTCCGCCCAAAACGATTACGTCAACTTCGGCTTGCATGGCGATGCGCGCCAAAAGCTGGTTGTAGGGCTCGCCAGAGATGGAGAAAATCGGAAGCTTTTGAGAGACGACCAACGTGTTGAACATGTCGATCATCGGGATTCCGGTGCGGATCATGCGGCGCGCCATAATGCGCTTTGTCGGGTTCACCGAAGGGCCGCCGATCGTTACCAAGTTTTCGGCGAGCGCGGGTCCGTTGTCGCGCGGCTCGGCCGAACCGTTGAAGATGCGGCCAAGGAGGTTGTCGCTAAAGCTGACTTCCATTCGGTGGCCTAGGAATTTGATGTGGTCGCCGGTAGAAACGCCGCGGCCGCCGGCGAACACCTGGAGCGAAACGTTGTCGCCCTGAATGTTCGAAACCTCGGCCAATGACTTTCCGAATCTTGTCTCAATTTCAGCCAATTCGCCGTAAGCCACGTCAGTGGCCTTTACGGTGATTACGCTTCCGTTGATTGATTCAATTTTGCTGTAAACTTTGTTCATTATTCACCGTCCTTAAGAAGGGCCTCGCCCGCTTTTGTGAGCGCGCCTTTTTTCTGTGAATAAATTGAGTCAATCTCTTTTTCAAGAGAATTGAATTTATCCGATTTGAATTCAACGTAGTTCCAGTCGCCGAATGTCTTCCTGAGCTGGTTGAAGAAGGCGCGCGCCTCGTCCTTGTCCTTAAGGTCAAAGTCGCTGGCCATGACCATAAGAACCTTTTTAAAGGTGTATGTCTGGCGCTCGACCGAGCAAGCCGCGTCGATTTCGTCAAAGGAGTTCTGCTGGAAGTAAACCGCGTCAAGGAATTCGCTCTTTAGGTAGGCGACAAAGTCTTCGGTCGTCGTTCCTTCTTCGCCTACAACCTTCATCATTTGGTTGACTTCGGTTCCGCGCTTGAAGGCGGAGCGGGCAAAGTCCACCCAGTCCTTGCGGATAACGGGGTTGTACTTTGACCAAGAGGCGATCGGGTCGATGGCCGGATACTTGCGCGCGTCGGACCTTTCGCGGGTAAGGCCGTGGAAGGCTCCCACTACTTTAAGGGTGGCCTGGGTTACAGGCTCTTCAAAGTTGCCGCCGGCAGGAGATACCGTTCCGCCGATTGTAACGGAGCCCTTGCTTCCGTCGCGGAGGCGAACTTGTCCCGCGCGCTCGTAGAAGGCCGCGATGTAGCTTTCCAAGTAAGCCGGGAAGGCTTCTTCGCCCGGAATCTCTTCCAAGCGGCCTGACATTTCGCGCAAGGCCTGCGCCCAGCGGGATGTCGAGTCGGCCAAAAGCAATACGTTGAGGCCCATCTGGCGGTAGTATTCGGCCAAGGTCACTGAAGTGTAAACCGAGGCTTCGCGAGAGGCTACCGGCATTGAAGAAGTGTTGCAGATGATGATCGTTCGTTCCATCAAAGAGCGGCCCGTGCGGGGGTCTTTGAGTTCGGGGAACTCGGTGATTGTTTCTACGACTTCGCCCGCGCGCTCGCCGCAAGCCGCGATGATTACGATGTCAACGTCGGCGTTGCGGCTGGTCGTGTGCTGGATAACCGTCTTTCCGGCTCCGAAGGGCCCCGGAATACAATAGGTTCCGCCCTTGGCGACGGGGAAGAAAGTGTCGATCAAGCGGGTCTTCGTTACCATCGTTTCTGTCGGCTCAAGGCGCTCGGCGTAGCAGTCGACGGCGCGCTTGACCGGCCAGTAGAAGGCCATCGTAAGCTTCTTTTCGTTGCCCTTTTCGTCGGTGACGACGCAGAGGGTGTCGTCAAGCTTGTATTTTCCGGCGGGAACGATGCTCTTTACTTTATAGGTTCCCAACATGTCGAAGGGCACCAAAATTTTGTGGGTGAAGGGTCCTTCGGGAACCGAGCCAAAGTAGTCGCCGCGGTAAAGGGTGTCGCCCGGCTTTGAAATCGGGGTGAAGTCCCATTCAACGTTTGTCGGAAGGGGCTCGACGTAAAAGCCGCGCTCCAAGAAGTAGCCGGCCTTTTCGGCCAATTCGGGAAGGGGGTTCTGGAGGCCGTCGTAAACGTGGCCCAAAAGTCCCGGTCCCAAGCGGACGGCAAGCATTTCGCCGGTGAACTCTACGTCGCAGCCGACCTTGATTCCTTCCGTCATCTCGAAAATCTGCATTTGGGCCGTGTTTCCGCGAATGCGGATGATTTCGCCCTTGAGTTTTGTGTCCTCGACCTTAACGTAGCCAACTTCGTTCATCGTGACGTTTCCGTCAAACTGAACGGAGACCATGTTTCCGTTAATGCCGATTACTTTTCCATTGGTCATTTTGACTCCTCTAGTATTTCATCGTAAATTTTATGGTAGGCCTCTTTGCCCGCCGCAACGTCGAACTTCTTCATCCGCTGGGCCAGCATAAGCTTCAATCCGTAGGCGATCACCGCGTCAACGCTAAAGCTGTCGAGCGGAGCCAGCGAATTGAGAGTGTCCATCCGATACTGGTTCAGGAATTCCTCGGCGGCCAAGGGGCTGTCCATGCCGACGGCGGTCCTTGCCGTCTGGATTATGTCGGCCGTGCAGCCGGGAGGAAGCATTTCCGCCTCCTTTTTCATCTTGAGCGCGCGGACTTGGGCCAAGGCGAACCTTAGGCAGCGCTCGCGGTCGTTCCATTTGTCAAGGAAGGCCGAGCCTGTCTTTTTGTCGTCCTTTGGCGGCTCCAGCGAAAGATTTTGCACAATCTTTTGGCTTTTCGCGTCAAGAAAGCGGCCGCAGAGATCCCTGTAGTAGTTTTCGGTAATCGGAAGCCGCGAGGCGTCGAGGTTTTCGACGGAAGGCAGCTGCGACACCAAGTAGTACTGCTTTGCCACTATTTAAGCCTCTTTTGCGGCCGCCTCGACGAGCGCGGCGATTTTTGGGTTCAAGTAAGCGGCGAAAAGCTCGGACACGCTTTCGGCTGAATAGTCGTAGTAGGCGCTTCCGTCCTTGTTTCCGATTCTAAAGCCCGAAGCCAACGTGGCGTCGGCCTTGATTTCCAAGCCCTTGGAAATTTCGTCCTTGAGCGCGCCCTTGAGCCCGCTTTCCAAAGCGTCCAAGTCGGCCTTTGAAAGAAGAACCGCCAGGTCTCCCGATTCGGCTTTGCCGGCCCAAGCCTTTACCGTTTCCGGAATCAATTTGGCCAGCAAGTCCTTTGAGTAGGTCTTGGCCGTCTCGTCCTGAACGATGGCCTTTAAGCGGGCGTTGATTCCGTCCCGGAATGAAATCAAAAGGTTGCGCGAAGCCTGCTTTACCGCGTCCTCGCTGGCCTTTTGGAAGCGCTCGCTTGCCGCTTTGGCTTCTTTTTCGATGCTTTCCGCCTGTGACTTTGCGTCATTCACAATTGAAGCGGCCTTAGATTCCGCCTCGGCGATAATTTTGGCGGCCTGTTCTTCCGCCGACGCAACGCCGTCCTTTTTGATCTTGTCGATCAATTCTTGCAACTGAACGTCCATTCATGCTCCTTATAATGCGTGTAAATTTGAATGCAATTATGTAATAAAAGAAATTATAACACGAGTTCTGCCAAAAAACAAGAAAAAATTTAAAAATAACAAAAATTATAGAAAAGACAAAAAAAACGCTTCCGGTCAAAAAGCGCGTTTTTTTTTACTGGTTCGTAACCTATATTTCTTTCAAGTACAATACGGGGGCTAATTCGTGCGGTTGGCCTTCATTTCAACCTTGTTCTTGTACATAATTTGGTCGGCGCGGTTGAAGGTGTCAGCGCTCTTTTTGTCAGTGGCGGGAGAAAAGTCCGCCATGCCGATGGCCGCCGAAAGCCGCTGCCAAGGCTCCGCGTTCTTGTTTTCCGCCGACGCCTTGAAGAAGTCCATGAATTCCCGCAAAAGAGTCTCGCGGTTCCTGTAGTCTTCGTCCTTCAGGATGGCCACAAATTCGTCGCCGCCGATTCTAAAGACCGGGGAATGCTTGAAAATGTGGCAAATGACGTTGCAGGAAGCCTTTATGTACTCGTTTCCGCGCTCGTGGCCGTAAGTGTCGTTCATCGCCTTGAGGCGGTTCAAGTCTATCATCGCCACGGCGAATTCCGCCTTGCCCGCGCTTATCTGCCTGTCAAGGTCTTCGACGTAGTGGTCGTATGAAGTCTTGTTGCGGACGTTTGTCAAAGCGTCCTTGCTGGCCAGCTCGCTCAGCATTCTTGAAAATAAAGAGGAAAACGAAAGCGAAGCCGAGCAAAAGTCTTGGGCATTCGGAACCCCTATGTCAGAGTTACCATTCAAAGGCGTAGACTGTCTTTGCGTCGTAAGTTTCTTTTGGCTTTAGAACGCAGGGCGGAAAGTCCGGCTTGTTGGGAGCGTCGGGGAAGCGCTGGCTTTCCAAGCAAATCGCGCCGTGTCGAACCATGCGGACGCCGTTCTTTCCGGGGATTCCCTCAACCCAGTTGGCGGTGTAAATTTGAACGCCCTCTTGGTTTGTTTCCATAGTCATTTTGCGTCCGCTTTTTGGGTCGAACAAAACGGCGCATCGGACAAGCTTTTTTGGGTCGGGAGCGCAGGCCTTTCCCTTGTAGGCGGGAGTCACGTAGCAGTGGTCGTAGCCGGGAGCGACTTTTGCGATGTCGCGGCCGATTGCCTTGGCCTTGGTAAAGTCAAAGGGAGTGCCGGCAAGGTCGATTATTTTTCCGGTGGGAATCAAGTTCTTGTCGACTTCCAAATAGCCCTTGCAGTCGGACTGAAGCTCGTGGTCAAGAATGGTTCCGCTTCCGGCAAGGTTGAAGTAAGCGTGGTTGGTGAAATTAACCGGCGTGGGCGCGTCGGTCTTGGCCTTGTATTGCATCGTCAGCTTGTTGTCCTTGCTTAGCGTGTAGGTCACCGTAACGTCAAGGTTTCCAGGAAAGCCCTGCTCTCCGTCAGGCGAGCGGCGCTTGAATTCCACGCCGGAGCTTGTCTTTGTCTCAACGGCCTTGGCCTTCCAAACCTGGTGGTCCAAGCGGAAAAAGCCTCCGTGCAAGGTGTTGATTTTATTGTCGTTTTTGTCAAGCTGGAATTTTTTTCCGTCAACACTAAAAGCCGCGCCGCCGATTCGGTTGGCGAAGCGGCCCACAATCGAGCCGAAGGAGTAGCCGTCCGACTGAACGTATTCGGGCAAAGTTGAGTAGCCCAGCAAAATGTCGCTTACGGGGCCGTTTTTTTGCGGAAGGAAAATTCCGGTAAGGGTGCAGCCGTAGTCCGTAACGGTGAACGACATCTTTCCGTTTGAAACAGTGAACAAGTGAACTTCCTGGCCGTCCGTCAACGTGGCCAATTTTTGTTTTTTTACGCTCATATTTCTCTCCTTATTTTATCCGCTGTTTATTCTTGCCGCTGGCTAGCTCATGTCCAAGACCAGCTGGACTTCCGTGGTGGAATGCTCCGTGGCCGAAGCGATTTCTTCCACCGTTTTTCCCAACTCCGAAAGCTCGCGCACGCGGCTTGCGAAAGATTTCTTTGGCTTGATTGGATTGGCGCTTGCGTAAACGGCTGTCTTTGCCGCCCGCCGCCCGCCGTCTTCCGCGCGGGTCTTTAGCACCGGAATTTTTCCGTACGCGTCGCCGTCTTGGGTTACCGTAATTTGGGGCGCGTCAAAAAGGGAGCTTTGCGCGTTTTCCTTAAAAAGCCCCGTAAGGGCGTAGGCTTCGTCCTCGCCCGGAAGCTCGTTTTGCTTGTAGGCCCTTGCGGCTCTGGAAGAGCTTTTGGAAGACGAGGCCGTTTTGGAAGCCGGCGCCGAAGACGCCTTAGAGGCTGCCGACAAGGCGGGCTTAGAGGCTGCCGACAAGGCGGCCTTTCCCCTGCCCCTTTTTGTCGCGCCCCGCTGGGGAAGCTCGTCCTCGCTTGCCAAAGCCGCCGCGCCGGTCAAATTGATTTGCGCTTGGAGGGCGGCGCTCTTTTCGTAGGAATTCAGCTCGTGGCGCAAGATGGCCAGCTTTCGCTCCGCTTCGGCGACAATCGCCTTGGACTCGCGAATCTTTTCGTCAATCACGTTTATGTTCAGCGCGGTGTCTCGTTCAGCGTCCTTGAGCAAATTTTCCATGCCGTCGCGGAATTTTGTCATTATGTCGTCGGCGCTAAAAAGCCTCTTGAACCTGACCAAAAAGACCAGCCACAAGAGAAGGTTAACCATTGTCAAGGCGGAAATAAGGGCGAAATCCATTCTTACCTCGTAATGTTAACGTGAACGCCGATTGAAGGGTCGCGTATTTCGTATTCTTTTTTTTGCGGCTCCTCTTCCTCTTGGCCGCGCTTGCCTTTGTTTTGGCCGGCGGCCTGCCCGCCCGCGCCCTTTGCGTCCGCCTTGATTTTGCCGGCTTGGGCTTCGTTGGCGGCGGTCTTTTGCACGGCCTGCGACTGCTGCAAGTTTTGGTTTATCTGCCCCTGCGCTTGAATGGCTTGCGACAACGAGGCGCCTTGGCTTTCGCTGGCCACGCGCTGGGCAACGTTTGCCATTTGGGAGTACATCGTCTGAAGGTCAATCGGCTGCAAGGCCATTTTAGCTTGAATATCCTTCCGGCATCTCAAGGCCGGTCAAATCTGGCGGCTCGTATTTGCCCGTGCGAATGAAGCCGCCTTCCATAAAGTACGTCACGTTCTTTGTGTCGGCGCGGACTTCCTGCAAGGTGTCGCGAATGTAAATCTTCACGCCGGAGAAAACGTTTCCTTCGGCCTTGACTTTGCCAAAAACCTTAAGCTCGTGCAAGTGTTCCTGTATTTGGTCGATTTCCTCAGAAATCTTTTCGGACTCAATCGTGATTTCCTGCTTGCGGCTCTTGAGCTGGGCAAGGGTCTCTTCCTTTTCTTTGGGAAGGGTTCGGCGCGCCTTCTTGTAATTTTCCAAAGTGAGAATGTTGTTCTCGATGTCCTCAAGTTCGCGGACCAAATCGTTTTGCTGGCCTTGAATGAATTCCAAGCGGTGCTTGGCGCGGGGATCGAAGCCGACTTCCAAAATCGTTTCGGTTCCGCCGCCGGGAGAGCCGATGTTGCGCGCGCAAATTTCTTCCGTGGCAAAAAGGTGGCCGCCGGTAATCTGCGCCTTTTTTCCGTTAAGAACGATTCGCTTCATCGCGCTGACTTCGCTGTTCATTATGCTGTCGGAGACAATGCAGAATTCTTCGACCTCGACCTTGGCGCTCTGAATGAACTTGGCCCACAAGGATTTTCCGCAGTGAACCTCGCCCTCGTCGTGGCCAAAAATGCCGGCGGAAACGATGATGTTGCCCTTTTCGCTCTTGATGAAGCTCTTTCCAACCGTGCCGGAAATTTCGATGTCGCCGGTGGCCTTGATTTCGTAGCCGTCGTCCACGTTGCCCTTGACGATGACGCTTCCCAAAAAGTCGATGTTGCCGGTCTTGATTCCGACGCTCTCCAATTCCAGCACCGGCTCAACGTTGATTTTCTGGTCGTCAAAGTGGACGCGGCCGGCTTCGCTCGCGATTACGGTCACGCCGTCTTTGTCAAGCTCCACGTTCTTGCCGAGCGGAATTTTGATGTCCTTTCCGTTTTTGGCTTCCAAGTAGCGGCCGTACAAAGTCTTTCCGGCCTTGCCGCGCTCCGGCTGGATTTTGGTGGCCAAGGGCTGGCCCTTTATTACGTTTTGGATTTTGTTCAATTCCTTAAAGTTGACCTTTCCGTCGCCCGCCTCTTTGATTTTAAGCTTTGTGGGGTCGGTCTCAAAGTTAAAGGCCATGTAAGCGTCGCGGCCGTCCTGCGGCATAATCGCGTGGGCCACTTCGCAGGGAGAGCCGTAAACGGGGTTGTCAACGAATTCTTCGATTTTGTCGTCTTCCACGCCGGCGACAACGCCTTGCGTTTCCAAGGCGCGGCGGATTTGCTCGGCGGTGATTTCGCCTCCGCTCATGGCGGGCGCGGTCGCGGTTACGGTGGCCTCCATCTCGTCTTTTGAAACGTCGATGATCAGCATCGCGTCGCCGGCCTTTATGTGCTTGTAAAGGCCGATCGGCTCGTACTTTCCGTCCGTGCCTTTTTTGGCGTATTCCTTTATCTTGCCTTCTTCTATGCTGATTGTGTCGCTGCGGCGCGCGTCGTTGATGATGTCTTTGGCTTCCACATGGCGGCCGTTTCCGATTGGAAGAAGAACCTTGAGCATGATGTCGTCGCCAAAGTGGCGGATGTAGTAAAGTCCGTCGCGGTCGACAACCTTAACCTCTTCGTCAAGCTCGTCGCTGGCGAAGTCTGCCGTCGCGGCGGTCTTTTTCTTTTTGGCGAGCGAGGCCGCGTTTTGGTAAATGCGCAGCTTCCAGGGCTTTTTGGCCAGCCCTAAAAAGCCGTCGCTTCCCCGCTCCAGAATTTCGTATTCAAGGTTCGCTACTCTTGCGTCAAGCTGGGTGGCCGCGTCGGCCAAAGCCTCGTCAAGCGAGTCGGCGTTGACTTCTATCGCGTTGAGCGACTTGTCCGCCTCCAGCAGAGCCTCCATGTCTTTTCTGATGACGTCAAGGCCGACCATTGTTACATGATTCCCTTTCGCAAGTTGGTAAGCTTGGCCCTAAGGCGCAAGTTTGCCTTTGTGTGAAGCTGGCTTATGCGCGACTCGCTGACTTCCAAAACCTGGCCGATTTCCTTAAAGGTCAAGTCTTCGTGGTAGTACAAGACGATGACCATCTTTTCTTTTTCGGGAAGCTCGTTAATAGCCTGAATTATGATTTTGCGGATTTCCTCGCGTTCCACAATCACGTCGGGGTTGAGGCTTGAGGGCGACTCTATGCTGTCGCCGATTGACATGTGGTCGTTGTCGTTTCCGCTGTACCAAACGTCGTTTAAAGAAAGGACGCTGGTGCCCGAAAGCTTCATCACCGTCTGCTGGTATTCTTCTTCGCTTACGCCAAGCTTTCCCGCGATTTCCGCGTCGCTGGCGGTGCGGCCAAGGCGGGCTTCCAAGTCGCCGATTGTGTCTTCGATTTCGCGCGACTTTTGGCGGACGCTGCGGGGAACCCAGTCAAGCTGGCGCAACTCGTCAAAAATGGCGCCGCGAATTCTTGTCACGGCGTAAGTCTTGAATTTTACGTTCTTTTCCGGATCGAATTTTTCTATCGCGTCCAAAAGGCCGAACTGGCCAAAGCCCACCAAGTCGTCAAATTCAACGCTTGAAGGCATTCCAACGCCAACCTTGCCCGCCACGTATTTTACAAGCGGCATGTACTGGCGAATCAGTTTGTCCCGCAAGTCAGGAGACTTGGTCTTCCTGTATTCCTTCCAGAGTTCGTCTTCTGTCTTTTCTTCAACAAGAGCTGTTCCCATAACTCCACCCTAAGCTTTTATTCTTCTTTCTTCAATATCGTTCTAATCGCTTCCGCCATGACGGGAGCGTCTTTTACGTCCACAACCTTTCCGTCCGCAAGCTCCGTCTGCCGGTGAATCTTGACCGATCCGTCCTGGGCGAACTCGCTGTCTTCAATCACGTCTTCCTGCTCGGAGGAGGAAGCGGAAGCGCCGCCGATTCCTCCAAAGCCGCTTATGTCGGGCAGCTCGTCCAATTCGGAGTCTCCCGAAGAAGCCGCAGGCGAAGGAGCGGCTGGCGCGGCGGCCGCCGAAGCGGACGAGGCCGCCAAGTTTATCGGCGCGAACGAAGGCTTTGCTTCCGGCGCGGCGGAAGCTTTTTCTTCCGCGCGCGCTTCGGAAATTTCCGAAGCTTTTTTTTCTATGTTTTCCGCCGCCTTTTGCGCGCGAACGCTTTCCGCGGCTTCAAGCGCCTGGTTTTGCTCGGCCGCCGAAATCGCGCCGTCCGCCGCCGGGGCTTGCTGGCCGCCTGGGGCTTGCGCCTCTTGCTGAACGGAAGGCCTGTAAGCCACGTCCTCGTCGGTCACTACCCGCCTTCCGTCCACAAAGAACGCAGGGGCTTCCTTGTCGTCGGGCAAGTCCTCTTCGCTTACGACAAGGTCAACCTTTCCGCCGACGGGCTTTTGCTCTTCCTGTGTTTCAGCGGCGGAAGAGCCTGCGTCCGACAAAAAAATTCCGTAAGCCAACTGCACGCCCGCGGCCAAACCGCCAAAAACGACGGCGAATATCACGGCCTTTAAAAGCGAAATCGGCAAACCCGACTTTGCGAAAAGAGCCGTAAAAAAGGAAAAAACGAACGCCGCTGAAGCGCTAAAAATTATCGGCTTAATTTTTACCATTCGTTTTCCCCATATAAAAATTCATCTAATTATAGCGCATATTTCAAAAAAATGCTACTAAAATGTTATTTTTTAAATCCCAAAAATTTCTTCAGGAAATTCGACACGCCTTCGTTGTCGGGCGCCTCCGTCTTTTCGATTCTGCCCACAATGTGCTTTACGCACATGGCCGGCTTGGATTGCGGCGCCACCACGATGAAGGGCTTTTGCCTAATGACCGAATTTTGCACGGTCGCGTCCTCGTAGACAAAGCCCACGTAGTTGACCTTGTAGTTGAGGAACTGGCCAACGATGCTGATGATGCGGTCGGCGATTCGCTTTCCTTCGTCGGCTGAATGGACGCGGTTGACTAAAAGCTGAATGTTGATTTCGCGGTCTTCGATTTCGGTCGTGATGATTTTAATCATGCCGTAAGCGTCGGTGATCGCCGTCGGCTCCGGCGTGGTGACAACGTAGACTTCGTCGCTCGCCGCGACAAAGGAAAGCACGTTGTTGGAAATTCCCGCGCCCGTGTCTATGATGATTATGTCGGCGTTGGCCAGCGACGAAAATTGGGTGGCAAAGTATTCCAATTCGCTTTTGCTAAGGTTGGCGATTTTTGAAAAGCCGTTCGCTCCCGCGATGAATTTTATTCCGTATTCGGAATCAAGGATTATTTCCTGCATCGTCCTTTGCTTGTTGATTACTTGAAGCAAGTTGTATTTTGGAACGACATTCAGCAAAACGTTCACGTTGGCCATGCCAAGGTCGCCGTCAATCAAGATGACTTTTTTTCCCAACTGGGCGTAGGCGATGGCCATATTGACGGCTAGGTTGGACTTGCCGACGCCGCCCTTTCCGCTTGTTATGGCGATTATTCTTGTCTTGTGGTTGTCGCGCGCTTTGGCCGGCTCGGCGCCGCCTCTCATGATTTCTCTAAGTTCGCTGATTTGGTCTTCCATATTAGTTTTCTCCATCTCCAAATTTTTCTTCGATATGAATTCTGTCAATCGTAAAGCCGGAAAGGCGGATTAAAAAGTCGACGACGCCCGCCTTTTGAATGTTGCGCGAAATGACTTGTCCGTCGGTCCAATAGCAGACCGCCTTTCGCTTTTCGTTCAAAACGCTGATGACGTTCCCCAAGGCGGTCGTTTCGTCGCACTTGGTCACAATCACGGACGAATATCCGAAGGGCTCGTAGTTTTGCATTATGTTGCGCAAGTCCTTGGCCTTTTTGTCGGCGGAAACCGCAAGGTATATTTCGGGCCGCAAGCCGTCAACGTTAAGCGCGCTCTTAAGCTTGGCGATGTTCTCAGAATCGTTGGGGCTGTAGCCCGACGTGTCTATGTAAATGATGCCGTTGTCGGCTTTTACCGAATCAAAAATCGTCTTTAGGTCTTCGGCGTTCTCGGCCTTTTGGACGCGCAAGTCCATGACTTCGCCCAAAGTCTTAAGCTGGTCCTCCGCGCCGATTCTTGTCCTGTCTATCGTTATCAGCGTTATCGGAATCGGCGGCTGGTCAGGATTTTTCTTGCGCCTCATCACGTTTTGCGCGGCAAGCTTTCCGATTGTGGTTGTCTTTCCAACGCCGGTGGGGCCGACGATTACGATTACGCGGGGAAACCTTTGATGCTTTGGCCGCGCGACTTCAATCGACTCGCCTATCCAGTCAACGACCTGCCGCTCGACTTTTGAAAAGTCGTTCAAGTCGTCAATCGAGAATTCTTTTTTCAGCCGCGAGCTTATGTTCGAGATGAACTCTTTTGTAAACTCGTTGTCTTCCAGCAATTCTTCCATGCGCGCGATGGACTCGATTTTTTCTTCGCTTGAGGCGCGCGGAAGCTTTTGGACGGCCTGAGCCAGCTCGTCAATCTTGGCGTTTATTTCGCTGATTTGAATGTCGGAGGGGCTTTTTCCGCCCGTAGTCCGCCTTATGATTTCTTCTTTTATCAAGCGCTGGCTTTCTTCGTCGCTGGCGGCCAACGCGGCTTTTTCCGCGCGCCGGTTGACGACATACCAAACTTTTGTGACGGGCTTTTTTGAAAGGCCAAACAAGCCGGATTTTTTCAAAGAGTTTTTTCTGTCAACGATCTCGTAGGCGCTTCCGTACATTCTTTTAAGCTCTTCGCGGCAGTCGTCCATCGTGTCCGCCGTCAAAGTCAAAATTTCGTCGCCTTGGCGTTCCGCAAGCATCAAGCAACCCCCTCAACTTTTTGTTTTATTTCTCCAAGAACTTCAAGATGAACGCTGTTTTCCGCGGCGATGACTTCGCTTATTGAAAGCGCCACAAGACCGGGCATTTCCCGCTCGGTGGAAGCCTTGACCAAGCCGCGGACTTCAGCCGGGCATAGCACAATCGGAATCAAGCCCCGCTCTTGCATGGCCGCGAAAGCCGCGCTTATGTCCGAAATCCACTTTCGGCCGTCAACCGGATCAAGCGCTGCGTAAGGGCGCGAGCCGTCCGGCGCGGGAACTTGGTGGCTCAACAAAAGCTCCGCGTAGTCCTGGCCTAAATTCATCACGCTAAGCTTGCGGCTTTCGTCGGCGTACTGAAGGCATATTTGCTTTCCAAGCGCCTCGCGGACTTTTTCGGTCAAAATCCAAGAGCCTGTGGACGGGCCGTAGTTGGCGAGCGTTTCCAAAATAAGAACGATGTTTCGTATTGAAACTTGCTCCCGCAAGAGGTTTTGCAAAACCTTTTCTATTTGGCCGTAAGTGAACTTGGCCGTTTCCATGACTTCGTCCACGACAACTTGGTCGGTCTCTTTGAGCTTGTCGATGATTTGCTTGACTTCCTTGCGGCCAAGGATTTCGGCGGCGTGGCTTCTTATGATTTCGGTCAAGTGGGTGGCGATTACCGTTGGCGGGTCAACGACCGCGTAGCCCGCGCTTTCGACTTCGGCGCGCTTGTCTTCGGGAATCCAAATCGCTGGCATTCCAAAGGCCGGGTCGCTTGTGGCCTCGCCTTTTACCTCTTCGCGAATGTCGCCGGTATTGATGGCCATATAGTAGCCCATCTTGAGCTTTGAGCGGCCCGCTTCGATTCCGCGAATTTTGAACGTGTATTCGCTTGGATCAAGCGTCATGTTGTCAACGATTCTAATGCTTGGAACGACAAGGCCCAAGTCAAGCGCGGCCTCCCGCCTTATTCTTGTGACGCGCTCCAAAAGCTTGGCGCCCTTCTCGTTGTCAACAAGGGGAATCAAGGCGTAGCCTATTTCAAGCAAGAGCGGGTCAAGCGGCACGACCGGCGAAACGTCTGAAGGATTTTGGCCTGTTTGCGTCTTGCCGGCGGCGGCGGCCTCAGCCTGCTTTTTGGCAAGCTCTTGGGCGGCTTGCGCGCGCTGCATTCTAAAGCCGGCGTAAACGCTGACCGCGCCAAGGGGAATCAAAACGTACCAAGGCATGCCGGGCAAAATTCCAAGCAAGGCCATCGCGGCGCCGGCTATCATGTATGTAACGCCGGAGCTTGTGAACTGCTTTTTTAGGTCGTCGCTCAATTGCTCGTCGGAATTGCTGGCGGTGACCAACATGCCGGTTGAGAACGAAAGCAAAAGCGAAGGAAGCTGGCTGAGCAAGCCGTCGCCAATCGTTAGACGCGAGTAAGTTTCAATGGCGACCGAAAATTGCTCGTGGCGCAAAATCATTCCGGTAATTAAGCCGGCAACCAAGTTGACAACGGTGATGAAAATGCCGGCCGTGACGTTTCCGCTAACGAATTTTGAGGAACCGTCCATGGCGGAATAAAAGTCGCTTTCATTGCGGATGTCCGCTCTTTTTTGGCGAGCCTCTTCTTCGGTAATCGCGCCTGAGTTTAACTCTTGGTCTACGGCGAAGTTTTTTTGCGGCATCGAGTCCAAGGCAAAGCGGGCGGCTACTTCGCTTACACGGGTGGCGCCCTTTGCGATTACGATTGTTTGAATGACAATCAAAATGACGAAGATTACCATTCCGACCACAAGGCCGTCCGCGCCCTTGGAGCTTCCGACAACGAACGAAGAAAAGGCGCGCACCATTCTTCCGTCAAAGGCGGCGCCCTGAGTCAAAATCAATCTTGTTGAAGAAACATTTATGCCCAAGCCAAAAAGCGTGACGAGCAAAATTATTTGCGGAAAAGTCGTAAGGCGCGACGGCTTGGGCGTTGAAATTACGGTAAGCAAGAGCAAGACGGAAATCGCCAAGTTCATCGCCATGAAAACGTCAAGCAAAACCGTCGGAAGCGGAATGACCAACATGAGGAAGACAAGAATGGCCGCGACCGCAACCAAGTTCTTTTGCAAAAACAGGAGAAAATTATTTTGTCTTTCTTCCGCCATAAGTCCCCACCCAGGCTTTTTATATTAGATGCTGAAACAAGTTCAGCATGACAGCGCGCCGTCAAGCGGTCGCGCCTTGCTTCCATCTTTTCTTAACGCTTCCCAAGCGGCTGTACAAAACAGCCACAACGCTAAGATACTCGCTTGGTATTATAGCGCCAAGTTCAACTTGTGCATAGAGGCCTCTGGCCAAGGACCGGTTTTCCACTATCGGAACGTCGTTCTCGCGCGCTATTTCCTTAATGCGCTGCGCCATAAAGTCTTCGCCCTTTGCGTTGACCATAGGCGCGTCCGTCTCGCTTGCGTCGTATTTAAGCGCCACCGCGAAGTGCGTCGGGTTTGTGACGACCACGTCGCTTTCGGCAACGGCGCGCGGAATGTTGGATGCAAGCAATTGGCGCTGCGCCTGCTTTATTCTGTTCTTGACTTCCGGGTCGCCTTCCATTTCCTTGAATTCTTCCTTGACTTCCTGCTTGGTCATTTTCAAGCCTTCAATGAATTCCTTCTTTTGGACAACGTAGTCGGGAATGGAAATGACCAAGAAAAAAATCGCGGCGAAAAGCAAAAGCTCAAAGGCAATCGACGCGATTTTGCCAAAGGCGCCCAAGATGTTTCCGTTGGCGTGGACGATGAACAAAAGATCGCCCATATTGCCTCTTATGATTAAGAAGGCGGCAAAAACAATCACCGCGATTTTCGCGAGCGACTTAAATACATTAAAGGCGCCCTGCTTTGAAAAGGCGGTCTTCTTTAGATATTCTCCGACGTGCGGAAGAATTTTTGAAAAGTTCGGCGTTATTGGCTTTAGGCTGAACATCCAGCCCTTGTTTTGAATTATGTTTCCGGCCACACCCGCCGCGAGCGACACAAAAGAAATCGGCAGCACCATCTTTAAAAAGTAATTGAAGAAGACTGCGGCGCTCGTTCCAGTCATTGCGTTGCCTTCAGCGCACCTTGAAAAAAAGAAAACCAAGATTTCCTGAAAATTTCCCAAGAGCCACTTTCCCAGCATCAAGAGCGAAATGACCGCAAAGAAAAACACAAAGGCGCCGTTCGCGTCCTGGCTTTTGGCCACGCGGCCTTCTTTGCGCGCCTTTTCAAGTTTCAGGTCCGAAGGCTCTTCGGTTCTTCCCTCGTCTTCGGCGGCGAACCACTGCAAGTCGATGTCTTCAAAACTCATAGCGGCTTTCCTCCCAAGGCCAAGAACAAGCGCTCAAGCCGCGCGAATCCTCCGCTAAAGCAGCGCAGGAACGCGTCTATCAAGCTGGGCATGAGCGCGGTCAAAACAAAGAACGAAGTCAAAAGCATAATCGGAAAACCTTCGCTCAAAAGGTTCATTTGCGGCGCGGCTTTAGACAGCATTCCGACCGAAATCGTAATCAGCATAAGCGTTCCGATAATCGGAAGCGAAATCACAAGCGCGTTGGCAAAAAGCTCGGTGAGGCTCCGCAAGAAAAAGCGCGGAAGAATCGCGCCGCCGGCCAAGTCGCCCACAATCGAATAGGCGCTCAGCGTCTTGAAGCTTGAAACAAGGCCGCCCAAAAAAAGCGTTTGGAAAAAGCCTGTCTGCATGAAAATCAGCATCGCTATCAAGTTTAGATACTGGCCCATAAGGGGGTTTTCGACCTGGCTGAGCGCGTCGTAAACTTCGCTCGCCGAAAAGCCCATTTGAAACGCGAAAAACTGGCCGGCGGTGCTGAACGCCGAAAAAATTATCGTTATGTAAAAGCCGGTTATAAGCCCGATGAGCCCTTCGCCCAAAAGCAGCGCCAAAAATTCCAAGGTGAACGTTTGGCCGGGCGCGAGCGTGGGGGCGTAAGAGGAATAGTCGACTTGTCCAAAGACATTGTAAGCCATAAAAATCGTCAAGGCCGCGCGCGCCGCTCCCGGAACGCTTCTCATTCCAAAAAGCGGAAGCGTCATCAGCAAAGCGAAACATCTGACTGCGACTAGCAAAAAGGCCGGAGCCTGCGCCAAAACTCGATCCAGCAACTACTTCTCCTAAAGCCTCGGTATTTGGTTAAAAAGCGTTATCGTGTAGTCGCGCAGTTCCGCGAACATCCAGCCGCCCAAGAGCGCGAGTATTGCCAAAATCGTCAGCATCTTTGGCAAAAAAGTCAGCGTCTGCTCTTGAATCGAAGTGGTCGCCTGGAATATCGCCACGACCAAGCCCACAATCAAGGCCGCGCCCAAAACCGGCGCGATAAGAATGAACACTTGCATTACGCCGGCTCTCATCATGTTGGTTATCTGTCCAATGTCCATCCGCTACCTCAACACCGAATAAAAAAGCTGCTGGGTCAAAAGGCCCCAGCCGTCGACCAAAACAAAAAGCATAAGCTTGAATGGCATCGAAATTTGAACCGGCGGAAGCATCATCATTCCCATGCTCATCAAAATGCTGGCCACAACCATGTCTATTATGATGAACGGTATGTACAAGTAAATGCCGATTTTAAAGGCCGCCGTAAGCTCGTGCAAAATGTAAGAGGGAACCAAAACATAAGTTGGGACGTCGTCAAGAGTGTTGGGCTTTTCCAAGCCGCGCATATTCATAAACATCTTGATGTAGCTGGTGTCGTCCCGCATTTGGTTGTACATAAAATTTCGGACGGGCTTTTGCGCGGCGTCAAAGGCGGCCTCTATGCCTATTTGGCCGTCCCGCATGGGCTTGAAAGAATTGTCATAAATATTGGTGAACGTTGGCCACATCACAAAAAGGGTCATGAAAAAGGCGATGCCGTTCAACACGCTTGTGGGCGGAACTTGCTGCAAGGAAAGCGCCCTCTTGATGAAGTCCAGCACGATTGAAAAGCGCAAAAAGCAAGTGAGCAAAATCAAAAGGCTTGGAGCCAGCGTAAGGAGCGTCAACATTATCAAAAGCTGAACGCTGAAGGCGACTTCCTCGCCGTTTTGCGGGCGGCGGATGTTTATGTCGATGTTGGGAATTTGAACGGGGTTTACGTTTCCCTGCATCTGCATCGTTCCGCGCGTCGATCCTTGCGGAAAGTTGGGGTCGTCGACGGCGCGGCCTGCCGCTTGCGAAGAAAGAGGCATCGCGCAGAAAAGCCCTATCAGGGCGAAAAGAAAGAGGCGAGAGAATTTTTTTTGCAAGAACTTTCCCCTACTTTCCATTTCCAAATTTCTCTTTTTGTTTTTTAAAGAAGTCCGTAAGCGAAGAAGCGGCCTTGCGCTCGCCTTCGGTCGCGCCGGGATTTTTTGGATTCAAGAAAAGCGAAAGCACTTCGTTGAAATTTCTCGCGCGCGCCCGCTCTTGGTTTCGGTCAGCGTTAAGATTCATCGCGTCGACCAGCTCCTTGTCGCTTATCTCGCCGAGCAAGTCAATCGAATTGTCGGTCACGCCGATCAAGTAGGCGTGTTCCAAAAGCGTCACGATTTGAACGGACTTTCCGGGCGCGATGGTGACTTGCGCCACTTTTCGCAAAAATGTATCGTCGTCCGCCGCGCCGCCGCCCATTTTTTTCCGCATAAAGCTCAAGAAAAGGTAAATGCAGGCGGCCGCGACGACAAGAACGAAAATCATTCTAAAGAAAATCCAAGCGCCAGAAACCGGCCCTTGTCTGCCGGTTAGGCCCGGTCCGCCGTTCGCGGCTGGCGTGTCCAAAATCGGGAGCGTGGATTCGTCGGGAAGGCTTTGCGCGACCGCCGTCTGGGCAGGAGCGTCGCTAGAAGCGGGCGCGGCCTGAGCGAACGCCAGGCTTGAAAAAAGAGAAAAAGCGCATAAAAACGCCAACGATATTTTAAAGGCTTTCAAATTTCCCCCCACCACTTTTTAATTCATAATTCGTAATTAAGAATTAGGAATTATGAATTGCAAATGAACGGAAAGCGGATTTCCCCATTTCCGCAAAACCGTCCGTTATTATTCAAGCGCTACCTAAGCTCTGACACGCGCTCTTGCGGAGAAAGAATCTCCGTAATGCGCACGCCGAAGTTTTCGTCGATGACCACGACTTCTCCCTTGGCGATAGGCTTGTGGTTGACCAAAATGTCAACCGGTTCGCCGGCGAGCTTGTCCAGCTCGATGATCGTTCCTTCGCCAAAGCCAAGGATTTCCTTTATCGGCTTCTTCGTGCGGCCAAGCTCTACGGTCATTTCCATGTAAACATCCATCAAGAGACCGATGTTTCCCTGGTCCGTCGGAGCGCCGCCGCCCATCAAATTTGGATATTGCAAAGACTGCACGTTGGGAGGCGTTCCCATCATGCCGCCGCCCATAGGCATTCCGCCCATTTGCATTCCGCCCATCGGCATTCCCATGCCTCCCATCGGGGCTCCGCCCATTTGCATTCCGCCCATCGGCATTCCCATGCCGCCCATTGGGGCTCCGCCCATCGGCGCGCCTCCCATCGGGGCTCCTCCGGCCATTCCGCCAAGAGCGGCCATGTCGGCGGCGTTCAAGGCTCCGCCCGCCGCGGCGGCTGGAGCGGCGCCTCCGCCCAAAGCGCTGGCGATGGAGTTCGCGGCCTCGCCGCCGACGGCTTCCCACAAGGTGTAGGCTTGGCCGTCAATCGTCAACGGATATGTGAACAAGGCGAAAGTGTTTTGCGGTATGCGAACCATCGCCTTTGGAACGCTGATTGACTCCGCCGGATTACAGGCAAGTCCGCCCAACTTTCCGGTCTTGTCAAGAGCGGTGATTTCGTCGTTGGTGTGCGTTGAAAGAGTTTCGTTTATGACGCTCATCGCCATGTCGTCAAGCGCGGCGTTCTCTTCCTTGTTGACAAGGCTGACCAATTTTTGCGCGCACTCGGTGGAGATGACGTAAAGGTGGTCGCCCTTGAGAGTGTTTGAAAAGTCCGCCGTCGTGGCGATTACCATTTCCGGCAGCTTGGCCAAGAACTGGTCGCGGTTGGCTCCTTCGGCAGAAGGCGCGCCGGCCGAAACCTCAACGCCAGTCATCTGCTTTAGGTTCTCGACTAGAGGATCCTTTAGGTCGCCCGCGAATTTCGTCAGGGTCGCCGCGTCTATGTTGACCGACGGCGCGCCGGAAACTTGCCCCGACGCGTTAAGGCCGTCCATCGGAACGCCCGAAAGCAGCGCGTCGATTTCGTCTTGTGAAATTACGCCATCACTCATACTGTCTCATCTCCTTCTACGGAAAGCTCTTCAAATTCATCGACGCCCTCGTCCGCGAGTTTGCCTGTAACCTGAACCGCCATTTTTTTGCCCACAACGCCGGGCTGGCAATAATATTTTTTCTTGTCGCCAATGTTCAACGTAAGCTGGTCGCCAACCTTCGTGTTGGAAAGCTTGACGACGTCTCCAATCCGCAAGCCCAAAACGTCGCGGATCGGAAGGTTTATCGAGCCGATTTCGGCAACCACGTCCATGTCGACCGTGGAAATTTTTTCTTTCAACGTTCCCAAATACTGGGTCGTGCTGCTTCTTCGCACAGAGCTGAACCAGAACTGCGAAGACAGCTTAGAAATAATCGGCTCAATCGTAAGGTAAGGGATGCAGAAGTTAATCATTCCCTCTTCCTCGCCGACCTTTGTCTCAAGCGTGACCAAAACGACCATTTCTGTCGGCGGAACAATCTGCGCGAACTGCGGGTTCGTTTCGATTTGTCCCAAGCGGGGGCGCAAGTCGATTACCTGCGTCCAGGCTTCGCGCATATTGGCCAAAATGCGCACGATGATTCCTTCCATTACGCTTGACTCGATGTCGGTAAGGTCGCGGCTCTTGTTGCCGGTGACAGCTCCCGTTCCGCCGAACAAGCGGTCAATCATGCTGAAGGTGATCGCCGGGTCGATTTCCAAAACTGCGTTTCCTTTCAGCGGATCCATATTGATTACCGCAAGGGTCGTCGGAGTCGGAATCGAGCGGATGAATTCCTCGTAGGTCAACTGGTCTACCGTGGCCACGTGAACGTGAACGAGCGAGCGCAGCTGGGCCGAAAGCGAAGTTGTCGTAAGGCGGGCGAAGGTTTCGTGCATAATCTGCACGGTGCGAATCTGTTCCTTTGAAAATTTGTCAGGGCGCTTGAAGTCGTAAATTTTGATTTTGCGGGTGTCTGAAACCGCCTTGTAGTCGTCGGTTTCGGACTGGCCCGTGTTAATCGCGTTGAGCAGCTGGTCTATTTCGTCCTGTGAAAGAACATCTGTCATCTAAAATGCCCGCCTCTTTTTTTATTGAGCGACAACGTTCAGTTTGTCGAACGACACTTTCTTGATTTTTCCTCTGTTCAAAATCGTGTCGTTAATCTCGTTTCTTATCTCAATCTTAATGTTCTCTTCGTTTCGCGGCGTCAACTCTTCGGCGGTCTTTGCCGCAAAATAGTTTCGCATAAAGTCGCGAATCGGAATTCTCTGGGCGGTGATTTCGGTCGAAGTGACCTTGTCTTCCTTTTTGTAGCCCAAGAAAATGTTCACAACAACGCTGGCCGGAATCGGGTCGCTGGTGCGCGTCTGGATTTCTCCAAGCGAAGTGTACCATTCCAATTCCTCGGCGATTTCCTTGTAGTCTTCGCTAACGGGAATCGCGGCCTGCGAAGGCTTGTTGCTCCCCATAATGTTCATCGTGATGATGACCACCGTAACAATAAGGATAATCGCGCCCAAAGCGAGCGCTATGTATTTTAAAAGCGTTGGAAGCAAGCCGCCTATTCCGCCTTTTTTGGCGGGGGCCGCCGATGCGCCCTCTTCGTCGCCGAGGCCGTCGTCTACGCCATCTTCGTCTGCCATACTTTTCTCCTTTACTAAGTATATCTATGCCGCCAGGCGCTAAAAGTGCCCTTCGTCCAAAATTATTATGTCAACGCGGCGGTTGTAGGCCATAGCCTCTTCCGTGTCGCCCTCAAACTTTGGGCGGGTGTCCGCGTAGCCGGCAATCGAAAACTTTTTTTCCGGCGCGCCAAAGTCGGCGAGGTAATGCAAAACGTTCATCGCGCGCGCGGCCGAAAGCTCCCAGTTGCTCAAAAAGCCAGTTTCGTCAGGGTCCACCGGCGTTTTGTCGGTATGCCCTTCTATCCTAAATCTTCGGTCTTTTTCAACTAAATCTTTATCACTAAAAAACTCGCTCAGGCGCAAAAGCGTGTCGCGGGTGTCCTCAATGTCCAATTCCGCGCTTCCCTTTTTAAAGAAGGAGTCGGCGGCCAGCGTTATTATCAAGCCCCGCTCGTCGCTGGTAATCGTGATGCGGTTTGACTTTACGTCGGGCGCGAAAAGCGACACGGCCTTTTTCTTTGCCATGCCCAAAGAGCGGCCTTTTTCGACAGAAGGCAGGGCGCTGATTGTGTTTCCCAAATCCGCCAAGCGGCCGGCGCTAAGCGACATTCCGCCCGAAGTGCTTTCAGTCTGGTTCATCTGAAGGCTCTCCGTAATCGTGGCGAGTTGGGTTACGTCAATTTCGGAAGGGTTGTACAACATGACGAAGAAGCAAAGCATCAAGGTAATCATGTCGCCATACGTGCCCTGCCAGGCTGTTGACGGTTTTTCAGGCTCTTTCTTCTTGCCCATTTTTTAATCCTTTAGAACTTCCGAAGCCACAGCCTTTCTTGTGACCGGATCCAAATAAGTCAAAAGCTTTTGCGCGATGACGCGCGAGTTTTCGCCCGCCTGAATCGCCAAAACGCCCTCGATTACCATTTCCTTAACGCGCATTTCCATAGAGTTCTGGCCGATAAGGTTCTGTCCGAACGGAGTCAAAAGCCAGTTGGCCATCATTGAACCGTAAAGGGTTGTAATCAAGGCTACGGCCATGTTAGGACCGAGCGAGCTCTTGTCTTCCAAGTTGTTCAACATACCAATCAAACCAAGAACGGTACCCATCATTCCAAAGCCCGGAGCGAAGCCGGCCCATTGGTTTACGCAGTTTACCCATTCCATGTGGCGGGCTTCCGTCTGGTTCATTTCGTTTTCCATAATCTTTCGGACAACGGCGCCGTCGGTGCCGTCGATGACAAGGCGAAGGCCGCTTTTTAGGAACTGGTCGTCCAAGTCCTCAAGGCCGTCTTCCAAAATCAAAAGGCCTTCGCGGCGCGCTTTGTCGGAAAGGTTCACTATGTTTTGGACCAGGGACTTTTCGCCAAAATCGGGAATCTTGAAGGCCTTGCCCATAACTTTGAAAAGGCCGATAGCCTTGTTCAGCGGAGAAAGGATGAACAAGGCCGCGTAAGAGCCGCCTACGGTCATGAAAACAGACGGAATGTCGATGATTCCGCCCAAGGTGCCGCCCGAAGTCAAAACTGACATGACGATACAAGCCGCGCCGCCTGCGATACCAATTATTGTCGCTATATCCATTTTTTATACCTCTTGGGCGTTCACGCCGATTCTTTTTCGGTACTCAACAATTTTTTCCATAATGTCTTCCGGGGAATTTTTGACGATGACTTTTTTTCCGGAGAGCATCGTTATAGTCAAGTCAGGAAGGCTTTCCATCGACTCAATCATATGCGGATTTAAAAAATACTTTTTTCCGTTGAGACGCTCAACTTCTATCATATCTAAATTATTTCCCCGCTAATAAAGATATGGAAGCATAGAATAAATTTAGCCTATGCTACTATTCTTTATTCTAACACGCCTTGCAAAAAAATGCAAGTTTATTCTTATAAATTTTCGGAATTTTTTTATAGGAACTTAAGGGGGTCGCAAGCCTAAAAAGCGGCCGCGGCGCGCTGGTAGACGGCGGCGGTGCCTTCCATCATGCCCTTCATCGTGAACTTGTCAAAGCGCTCGCTCCCCTTTCGCGCCAAATCCGCCCTAAGCGACTGGGACTGGACGGCCTTAGAAAAAGCCTCCCTCATGCTGTCCTGGCTTTTTGGGTCAAAGAAAAGCGCCGCCTCGCCCGCGATTTCGGGAAAGCAGCTGGCGTTTGACAAAAGCGCCGGGCAGCCGGAGACAAAGGCCTCCAAAATCGGAAGGCCAAAGCCTTCGAGCAAGGACGGAAAGACAAAGAAAAGCGCGTTCTCGTACAAGGAGCGAAGGTCGTCTTCGTCCGAGTAAAAGACAAGCGTTCGGTCGGCCGCGCCAAAGGACTGGAGCGCCGCAATTTCTTGCGGGCTGAACGGCGAGCCGGTGCAAACCAAAAGCAAGTCGTTTTGGACAAGGAGCGGCGCGAGCGCCTTGGCGAACGGAATGAAATTCTTGTAGCCCGCGCGGCCGCCGGTGAACAAAACGTAAGGCTTTTTTATGCCAAAAGGCGCGGGCTTTTTGGCCCGCCTTTCCCATTCAATCGCGTGCAGGACAACGTCAACCCGCGACTCGTCTACAAAAGGATAATATTTTAGCAAGTCCTTTTTGGTGTTCTCGGAAATCGCGATGATTCTTGAGGCGGCCTTTAGCGAGCGCTCCTTGGCCCAGGCAGTTTTATCGGAGGGCGGGAACGATTCGGGGTCCGCTTCGTGGATAAAGTCGTGGACGGTAATCACAAGCGGCCTTTCCTTTGGAACGGCGGGAACAAAGTAATAGCTGGGATGGTAAACGTCGTAGTCCTGGCGGCGGACGGCGGCCGCGTCGGCAAATGAATTTATGGCGCAAACAAGGCGGCTCTTTCCCTTAAAGTTTTTCTTTATCGGAAAGGGCTTTAGGCCGGAAAGCTTTTGCGCGTAAATGTTCTGCGAAAAAACGCCGGAAACAGCGGTTTCAAAGGCGCCGCCGTTGTAGCGGCAAAGCTTGTTGTAGTAGCGGGAGACTCCGCCAAAGGACTGCATAGAAAAAGCCTGGCTGTCGTACAAGACTTTCATTTTTTCACCGCCTTTTTTGCTATGTACAAAATTTTTTTGGGAAGAATTTTCTTGACCGCGTCTTTTGCGGAAGCTTTTATCAAAAGCTTAAGGTAGTAAGGCGACTCAAGCTTTTCGCGCAAAGACAGGGCGCTGTATTTTTTCATATAGGGCTTCCAGTTTCCTTGGAAGTGCAGCATGAAGAATTTTATCTGGGCGCCCGTGGCGAGCCTTTTTACAAATGGAACGCCGTCCTTCATATTGACGCGCTTGCCCTTCGCGCCGCATTCAAAGCCGTATGATATGCCGAAATTTTCGTCAAAGCAAAAGTCTCGCTCCGGCGAATAGTCAAAGTCAACGAACTTGCCCTGGTTTTGCTTGCAAAATTCCGCCAGCAAGACCATGTCGGACAAGCCTGAAACGTAGCCTTTTTTTTGGAAGCCTTCGTAAATTTCTTCAAGCTTGGAAAAGTCTTCGCCATACATTTTTAGAATAAAGCGGCAGTAGCGCTCCAAGGCCTCGCGGGTAAAATAGCAGCATTGGGGGCCGGCGAATTCTCCGGTAAAGCGAATGACCGAAAAGCCTTTCCCGGCCAAAAAGGGCCGCGCCTTTTCCAAGTCCTCGTAAACCATAGCGTCTGAGTCGACGCAAAAACATTCCGAAAAATTGTTTTTGGACAAAAACTCAAGGGCGACGAACCAGCGCTTTAGGCAAAAAAGCTCGTAGTTGTAGGGGTTGGGAGAACGGTGCTTGTAGGCGCGCTCAAAGGCGGCGCAAAGCTCGGACTTGTCGTAGTCAGAAAGATAAAAGTGGCGGACAAAATCCGCGCGGTTGGAAGCGTCGCCGATAAGGCAAACGTTTTGCCCGCCGCAAGTCTTTTTTGCCTGCAAGAGCGCGAGCTGCAAGTAAAGCGAATTGTTTGTATGCGTGAAAATTACAGGAATGGACATATGCGCGTTTCCTAGTAAATGATAAAGGGAATGCGCGCAAAGGTCAAGACAGAAATGTCTTTATCCACTCGTTTATTGTGTAGGGCTTTAGGTCGACGGGGGCAAAGGGAGAGCGGATGAAGGACGGCAACTCGCTTGTGTCGCGCTCGCCCAAAATGAAAACGTTTTGTTCGTTGAAAAGCGCTTCGTCCTTGACAAAAGGATTGTCGGTGACGATTTTTTTGCGCAAAAAAAGGCCTTCCGCCGTTCGCTGCGTAAGCCCGTGCTGGCCTTGGGCGGGAATGTCCAAAACAGAGCGCGCCTCCAAAAGGTTCTTGTAGTTTTCCTGAGGCGCGATTCCTTTTTGCATTAGAGGAATGGATTTTTCCGCGCTCGGGCTTGACTCGTCGCGAACGACCAAAAATTTGCAGGAAAGCCCCATCTGCGCGCATTTTTCAAAAAGCGCGTTCAAGCGCTCGTAGCGCCCCCGGTCGTAGCCAACAAAGTAAAGGTCAACGGCGCCGGAAGCGGGCGCGGCGTCCTGGCCTTGCGCGCTTGAGTCGGCGGACTTGGGCGGCTCGGCGCAAACGGTGTTCTTGTAAGTCAGGCCGTATTTTTTGGCGTCGCTTTTGTCAAAAGTGAAAACGTCAAAACATTCCTTTAATTCCAAAAGCCATTTTTCGTCTTCCGCGTCAAGAACGCTGTCCCACACCCACTTGAACCTTCGCTTGGCCTTGCATATTTTAAAGAACGGAAAGGCTATTCTTGGGCTTACGCAAATTCCGCTTCCAAAAACCAAAATCGAGTCCTCTTCTTTTATGCCTTTGACAAGCCTTATGAAGTCCCTCGAAAAATTCAGCATAAGGGGAATTTTTAGGCGAAAGCCAAGATGGAGCGCCAGGCGCGCGAAAGAATTCCTGAACAAAAAAAGCCGCTTGCCGGCCGGAACTACGCGGACTTGCGGATTTTCCAATTGCGCCAAGGCCAAGGCGGCGCAAGGGTTTGAGTCAACGTCGTTGTAAAAAACGTAAAGCATAAAAGTTTCCGCCCCGCCCTATTTTCCAAGCGGCCCCAACTTTCCCCGCTTAAAGTCAAGCCAAGCGCGCAGCAAATATCGCAGCTGCGAAATTTTGCAGTTGAACAAAAGGCCCGCGACGCGCTGCCTTATTTGCTTGGAATAATTCTGCCTTTTGTAAAAGGCCGGATGCATTTTCTTCAAGAAGAAGGCGTTCCTAAAAATATAGTAAAGGCGCGGCCCCGAATGGTGCGACACGCAGGGATAGAAAGTTTTTTTTGGCTTTCCCAAAACGTGGTTCATCAAGCAAGAGTCGAACTTGAATATTTCATAGCCGGCCTCGTTAAGGCGAAAGCAAAATTCGTGGTCAACCTCGTCGATGAAAAAGGGCTCGTAAAAGCCGCCGACCTTTTGCCAGGCGGACAGCAAAATGACGTTGCCGCTTGTTATGCAGCAAGGCATTTTGGTTTTTCCGGCGCTTGCGGCGGTGACGGTCGGCGAGCCAGAATCGGTGGAGGCGCGGGAATCGGTGGATGTGCGGGAATCAGTGGAGGCCGCGGCGGGCGCTCCACCACGCCCCTTTATGGCGCGGCGCAAAAAGCGCTTGGCGTCGCCCAAAAGGCTTGTAGGCGCGGCATAAGCGGCCGACGGGCAAAAAGAAACCGCCGTGTCGGAAAAAGACTTTTCGCAAATGTCAAAATACTCTTTTAGCCGCGCCGCGTCCCACGAAGAGTCTTGATCCATCGTCATGCAAGCCAAAAAGCCTTCTTCCGCCGCGCGCCTGCAGCCCGCGTTCAAGGCCGCCGCTATTCCAAGGTTCCCGCCGTTAGGAATGTAGACGGCGTTCGGAATCTTAGCCGCAAGCGCTGAATTGTCGCCGCTTGAGTTGTCGACTATAAAGCATTTTTTGCACAGGGCTCTGTAAGAAAGAATGTTTTGGACGCACAAGTCGTCGGGATTGAACCAAACTGTTACAGAACAAAAATCCATGCCGCGCCCCAAGAGTTAAAGTCAGTCAAAATTTATCCGCTCTTCTTCGATTACAAGCGGCCGGTTCATAATGCGGTTGTTCATGCTCATGATGTATTCCCCCAAAAAGCCTATGAAAAAAAGCTGGAGCGAGCCAAGGAACAAAACGCTTATCAAAATAGGAATCGTTCCCGCGACAAAGCGGTTCCAATACAAAAGCTTGGCCACCGTGTAGGCGACTCCCAAAAGAAAGGCGACAACGCTTACGGTAAAGCCGCCGATCGTGGCGACCCGCAGGCCCTGCTTTGTGTAGGAAGTGAAGCTGAGCATGGCCGCGTCAAAAAGGCTGTACCAGTCGTTGTGGGTTTTTCCGGCCCTGCGCCTGGCCTGCTTGTAGGGAACGTCAACCCGCTTAAAGCCAAGCTCGGCCACGATTCCGCGCAAAAATGGCGTTGGGTCATGCAAGCCGCGCAAAACTTCAATGAATGCCTTGTCGTAAAGTCCAAAGCCGGTAAAATGCTCGATTTGCTCCACTTGGCTCATCTTGTGAATTATCTTGTAATAGCAAGTGCGCAAAAAGCGGACAAACTTGTCTTCGTCGCTCTGGGTCTTTATGGCCGCAACGATCTTGGCGCCCTCTTCCCATTTTTGGACAAGGGTCGGAATCAATTCCACCGGATCTTGGAAGTCGCATGAAATGGAAATCACGCAGTCGCCGTCAAGCTGTGTGATTCCGTAATAAGGGGAATTAAACTGGCCGAAATTCCGCGCGTTGAAAATGGCCTTTATTTTTTTGTTGTTCTTGCAAAGCGCTCGAAGCAAGGGCCGGGTGTTGTCCGTTGAATGGTTGTCGATGAAAACAATTTCATAGTCGTATGCCTGGCAGGATTTTTTCAACTCTTCCTCGACGGCCTTTGACATAGCGACGACGTTTTCCTCTTCGTTGTAACAGGGAATGAGAACGCTGATTCTTTTTCGCTTTTGCCTTTTGTTTGAAACGGAAGAAGCCTTCATAGAGCGAATATTATACAGCAATCGCGGGCGTTTTTCAAGCCGCGCCGCCGCGACCTACGGCCGCCGCTACAATTGCATGGACTTTTCGTAGGCTTCCAGAACAGGCTTTGTGTCGCCGAGCATCATGAAGTTTCCGTCGTTGATCCACAGGACTTGGTCGCAAAATTTTTCCAGCGTGTTGGTGGCGTGGGAAACAATCAGGACCGTGCGCCCGCTATGCATAAGCTCTTCCATTTTCTTAAAGCTCTTTTGCCTAAAATGCTCGTCGCCAACGCTAAGCACTTCGTCCACAAGCATTATGTCGGTTTCCAAAATCGCGGTGACCGAAAACGACAACTTGGAATACATTCCGCTTGAGTAAGTGCGCACGGGCCGGTCGATGAACTCGCCCAGCTCGGAAAACTCGATTATCGCGTCCATGTTCTTTTTTACGTAATCCAGCTCGCAGCCCAAAAGCATTCCCGACTTTAAAATGTTCTCCCGGCCGGTGTTGTTGGCGTTAAAGCCTATGCCGATTGCCATAAGGGAAACGCGGTTTCCAAAAGTTTCGATGTAGCCTTCGTCAGGCTGAAAGATTCCCGCCACGGAGCGAAGGAGCGTAGTCTTTCCGGAACCGTTCCTTCCGACGATGCCGAGAATTTTTCCCTTTTCCAAAGTGAAGGACAAATCGTTTACAGCCCTAAAAGTACGCGCCCTTTTTACGCCGCCCTTTGCGAGCGTCTTGTGCAGGGACATATGGCTAAGGTCTTTGTAGTCTATGCTTACGTGGCTTACTTCAAGCGCGAGTTCTGACATATCAATCGTTCTCCGTTAAATAATCTTTACGTAGCTGTTTTCGTTTTTGTAAACGATGTGAACGCCCGCGTAGCACAAAAGAAGCGAAACAAAAAGCCACAAGCCCAGCAAAGGCAGGTCGGCCGCGCGGTTCAAAAGCAAGGCGTTCCGCATCACGTCAATGAAAAGCGCCACAGGATTCACCGTCATCATCAAGACGTTAAGCGGCTCGGGCAGCGTGGTCATCACGTTGTAAAAGACGCCGGAAAGGAACATAAGCATGTTCAGCAAAATGCCAATCGCATACGCAAGGTCGTCGATGAAAACCCCGTAGTGCAAAAGAACCATTCCCGCGCCAAAGGAAAGCAAAATCATCAAAGCGTACGCGGGAAGAATCCAAACAACGTTAAATCCAACGTGAACGCGGAAAACCGCCAGCATGACAATCAGGACGCTCATTGAAAAAATCAGCTTGAAAAAATTGAGGAACATGTTGCTCAGCAAAAGAACGAATTTTGGAACGTAAACTTTTGTCACGATGTCGCGGCTGTTGCGCACAAGCTTTACGCTGAAATTCAAAATCTTTGAAAAATAGTTCCACATCAAGAGCGCCGAAAAAACAAAGGTGGCGTAGTTTTGCACGGAATTTCCCATAACGCGGCCAAAAATGACGACATACACCATCATGTTGAAGAATGGCTCCAAAAGCCACCACAAACGGTTCAGGTAAGAGTTGGCCACCTCGGCGTTAAGGTCGGCGCGGGCGGAATAAACCATGTAGTTTTTGTAGCGGCGCAATTGGCTGAAAAACTTCTTGACTTCAAAGACAAACGAATGGTTGTTGCGCGCAGTGTCGGACAGGCGCTCTTCAAAAACGTTTATCATAATAAACAAAATGGCCAGCCCTTTTACCTCAACGCATTTGGGAGTCCACTTCCATTCGCAAGACTCCGCGCCGCCTATCATGCGGCTTATCGCGTTAAAGTCAAATTCTTTTGCGGAGATTGACTTGAACACGCCAGAAACGCGCAATGTCGAGGCCGCCGCCGCAAACGAGCCGCCAGCTTTTTCAAACGCGTCAAAGCGCAAGGGAATCGCGAAAAGGCCTTCTTCGCCGGCTATTTGTTCCGCCGTCCAAGACGCGCGCCCCAAAACGCGGCCCTGCGAGTCAAGCAGAGCCGCCGTCAAGCCGCGGTTTGGAAAGCGCCACAAGGCAAAAAAGCCCACGCCCGCCGCGCAAAGGAGAATAACGATTAGCTTTAAGGCTTTGCAAACAGAATGTTTATTCATGATTTGATTCCTCTTTTTGCCGGGGCGTTGAACACAAACAAGTCCGCGGAAAAATATTCGCGTCCGCAGTGCGGAATTCTTTGTTCAACTGGCGGCAATTGCATATAGTCGCCAAATATTTTTTTGCACATTGAGTCATATTCCGCTGAGGCGGAAACCTGCAAAGTCCCAAACTGAAGGTTGACAGGCGGCTTGTCGAATATCTCTTTTGGGAACAATAGCCAAAGCTTGCACAAGGCGCAATTGCTTATAAACCAATACGGCGCCTTTTTGTCATTGTCAAAACGCCGCGCCACTTTGTCAGCCCTTTTCTTAAGCCATTTTAGCGGAATGAACTTGCCGACCGCGCATAAAATCGAGTTGTAAAAACGCATCTTCTTGTCGTAATCAAAAAACATGCTCTTATGGCGGTAAGCGTTCATCATGCCGTACAAAAACGCCAACTCATAGCGCTGGAGTTTTCCCAAAAAATTGTCGTAAGTTCTGTCAACGGCAAACATGTCCAGATGGATTCCATTGTAATAATTTTCATAAAAAACGTCAGAGCCGTCCGTCTTTTTTATATAAGCGTTCTTGTAGCTAAGCCGTGGAACGGTGTCAAAGTATTTTTTATCTCCAATCAAGTCATCTGACAACCAATAATACTCGTCTGAAAACTCGTTTCTATGCTCAAAAAGCTTTAGGCATTCGTCGCGCTTCATTATTGTGTCAACGTCATTGTCCCATGGAATGAAGCCTTTGTGGCGAATCGCGCCCAAAAGCGTGCCGTAATTCACAAAATATTCAATGTTGTTTCGTCTGCAAACAGAGTCAAAGGCTTCAAGCATTTTATAGTTTATGTCTTGGACTCTGTTTAGAGCCATGTCGTCCAATTCTTTTTTCGTTTTGCAAAAATTGAGATTCTCAAGAAGCGCGATTTCATTCAAGAAAGACAAAGTCCTATAGTCAAAATTTTTTATAGCCTTAATTTGATCTACTATCGGCTGGGAATTCTTGGCGCAAACGACGACGACGCAATAGTCTTCATTCTCCGCGGCCAAGGCGTCCGGAGACTTTATCTCAACGCCGCTTTTGAAAGTTCCCCATTTTGCCGAATCGTTGTCCACAATGTAAGCGGGAAGAAAACAGTTTTTCGCGCCCCCAATAACCCTGTCATAAAAGGCGCCGCTTCCAAAGGCGACCACCTTCTTTTGAATCCGCGCGCTTTGCAAGAACAAGGCGGCGGCGTTAACTCCTTCCGAGGGAGAAAAGCCGTCGGGCGCCAACGACACAAAGTCCACGCCCCGCTCCGCCATAAATTTTTTGTCCGCATCAAACTGCCTTCCGTATTCGGAGCCGTAAAAGCAAACGT
>CADCCO010000019.1 GCA_902799965.1 uncultured Spirochaetaceae bacterium | reverse complement strand
GGCCAACAATTTTCAAAAGCCCTTCGCCATTTCGCCTGCGATGAACTCCAACATGCTCTTGCATCCGGCCACGCAAAAATCTTTGCAAACGCTAAAGGACTGGGGCGCGAAAATTTTGGAGAGCGGGCAGGGCCACCTTGCTTGCGGCGACGATGGCGTAGGCCGCTTGCCGGAACCCGCCGAAGCCTTTGAATTTTTAAAAGGAATTTTGGGAACAAAATGAAGACCGCTCTTTGCGACCAAAAATCCTTGCAAGACAAAAAAACGCGCCGCTCGCCCTTTCGCGTCTTAATCACTGGCGGCGGCTGCGTTGAAAAAATCGACGACGTTCGCGCTATCACAAACACTTCAAGCGGAAAAACGGCGCTTTTAATCGCGCGCGTAATCAAGGCCTTGAATCCCGCCGCCGCTATAACATATCTTATGGCCGAGCGCGCGGTCCAGCCGAAAATCGCGGAGACTTCTGGCAAGACCAAGACTGCCGGCGGCAAAGCGGAGACGACTGGCAAGACCAAAACTGCCGGGGCCGCCTCCAACGATTGCGATTCAGTGTACAATTTTAGCTCCTGCGCCGACTTGCAAAAACTTTTGCGCGCGGAACTTTCGGCCAACAAATACGACTTGCTTTTCCACGCGGCGGCGGTGAGCGATTACAGCGTTCAAAGCCTTGTGGTTGACGGAAAAGAATTTAAGCCGGGAAGGGTCGCCAAGATTACAGGCGCGAAGAACGTCCGCGTAAACCTAAAATTAAATCCAAAGCTTTTGGCGGAGATTCCCGCCTTGGCAAAAAAGAAAAACAAGAGCGCCGTGGTCGTGGGCTTTAAGCTTACGTCCAACGCGAGCGATGCCGAGCGCGAGGCCGCCGTCCAAAAATTGTTCGCCGAAAAAAATCCGCCGGACTTTGTCATTTCAAACGACCTTAGCGAAATCACGCCAAAAAGCCACCCCTGCGTTTTGTGGCGCGCCGGCGTCGCAATCGCGCGCGGACAAATCCAAACTATCGTGAGGAAAATCTATGCTTTTAACAGTTGACGTCGGCAACACTACGATTCAGTGCGGCCTTTTTGAGGGCGAAAAATTGGCGCTGCAATTCCGCCGCTCCACAAACCCCAAGCTAAGCTCGGACGAGTTGGGCTTGTTCTTCCGCGACGTCTTGGCGCTCAACAATTTTGACTACAAGACGGTGGAGCGGATCGCCTGCTGCTCCGTCGTTCCCGCGATAAACCACTCGCTTTCAAACTGCTTTAGAAAGTATTTTTTTAAGGAAGCGCTTTTCATCCAGGCGGGAATCAAGACCGGCCTAAAAATAAAGTACGCCAATCCGCGCGAAATAGGAGCGGACAGAATCGCCGGCGCCATCGGAGCCGTCCACGCGGCGGCTTCTTCCGGCGGCGCGAAGAACTTGATTGTCGTCGACATGGGGACTGCCACGACGGTTGACGTAATCACAAAAAACAACGAATATTTGGGAGGCGCGATTTTGCCCGGCGCCAGCATGAGCGTTCACGCGCTTAGCGAAGGAACGGCGCAGCTTCCCAGCGTAGAAGTGGTGCAGCCCAAAAACGTTTGCGGCTCTTCGACGATAGAGGCGATTCAGTCCGGCGTGTTTTACGGTCAGGCCGGCGCCGTCCGCGAACTGGTTTCCAAAATGGAAGAAAGCGTTTTTGGCGGAGAGCGCGCCTTTGTAATAGGAACGGGCGGCTTTAGCCGTTCCTTTGAAAGCGCGGGCCTTTTTGACTTGGTTTTGCCGGACTTGGTCTTGCAAGGCCTCAAGGTCGCGCTGGACATGAATGCGTAATTGGCCGCAAGCGCGCCGCTTTTTAGGCTTGCAAACAATTTTTGTAGGAGAAAAAAATGCAGATTACTGTCTTAAAGTCAAAGATTCACCGCGCCACCGTGACCGACGCGAATTTGGAATACGTCGGCTCAATCACGATTGACAAGGCCCTTCTCAAAAAGGCCGGAATGCACCCCTGGGAAAAGGTTGACGTTCTCAACGTGAACAACGGCGAGCGGCTTACGACCTACATAATGCCAGGAAAAAAAGGCGAAATCTGCCTTAACGGCGCGGCCGCCCGCAAGGCTTGCGTGGGCGACAAAGTGATTTTGGTCACATACACCCAAATCGAAGAAGCCGACGCTGACGGCTGGAAGCCCAACATCGTTTTGGTCGACGAAAAAAATTCACCCTTGGAATAGCGGAGTGGAACATGGCGTATCACGGAATGAATTATAGGATTGAATGCCTTAACGAAAAGTCCGACCGCATCGGCTGGGCTTTTATCGTCGCAAGCTTCGCGCTCGCGTTTCCGATGCTAGTGTTCTACCTTGCCCAAAAGGGAATCGTCAGCCTTCCAGGATATGCGATGGTTCACTTTGTCGCCTTTTATTCAGGCGCGATTACGATTGGAATTGCGCTTGCCTTTACTCTTCCGATGATTCTTGGATACGCTCGCGGAATTTTAGTGAAGGGAAAAATCGTCGGCTTTGACGTTCAGCATTATGTTGGAAGCGCGCGCCGCCGCAGCCGTTTGCCCGTCGTTGAATTTGAAGTTGACGGAATCGCGATTCAAAAAACATTTTCGTTCCTGCCCGTAAAGGACAAGAGCGTCGGCGCCGAAGTCGATCTTCTTGTTGACAAAAAGAATCCGTCAAAAGCGATGGGGACAAGGTGGCCAAAAATCGTCGGCATTATAACGCTGCTGTCGTTCTTTTTTGCGGGACTTTTGTCCATTCCGATTTTCTTTTTTTGGTTCATTCCCACGATTGTCCGCGCCAAGCGCTCTGTAAAAGTCACGGGAAAAATCATCGACATCGCCAACGGCTTGGATACATACTCGCCGAAAGTTGAATACGAGGTTAGCGGAAAAAAATACAAGTCGTCTCCAAATTCCTGGAGCTCTGTCCGGCCCGCCGTCGGTTCTCCCATTTTGATAAAAGTTGATTCGAATAATCCCCAAAAAATTGTCACCAAAGGAAACCTTGCCTTTTCCATTTTGGCGCTATGCGTGTTTTCCCTTGCGGGCGTTGCTTTCGCTTGCATTGGCTTTTTCGCGAATAAAAATCCTTCATTTGAAGTTCACGAATTTAACGCGCCTCTTATGGGCTATCTGATTTGGATCGGCTTTTCTTCAATCTTCTTTTTGATAGGCGTTGCCAGAATTTTTTCGACAAACGCAAAAGCTGCCAAGGCGGAAAAGAATGAAAGGCTAAAGAAATACGGCGCTAGAATTTATTCCGTGGTAAAAGAAGTGAAGGTGAACGAATCTGTGATTTTGAACGGCGAGAATCCCATGGTCCTGATTTGCGAGGGCGGCGGAAGAACGTTCACCCTTAAAACGAGAATTCCGCCTTTTGAAGAAAGGCCAAAAGCGGGAAGCAGAATCATTGTCTATGTTGACGGAAGCGACGAGAAAAATTATTTCGTTGACCTTTCCACGCTGGAAGAGCCCGAGCCGCTCGTATAGTCGGACGCTGCCTTCCATCCTTTTTTTGCCGCGCTCTTGCGAAATTTCCGAAAATTTCTTATACTTATGTTTTAGTTTAAAAAGCTGGAGTTTGCAGTGCGCTGCGTTTTGCTTACAGTTCAATATGTCAGCATAATCGGATTGTTCTTGGAAAGCTGGGTGATTTTTCGCAGGCTCAAGAATTCGCCGCTTGGCTATTTGTTTCTAAGCTGCTTGGCGACTTTGCTAAGCAATTTGGGCTATCTTTTCCAGCTGCTTTCCGTTACGCAAGAATCCTATGTAACCGCGTTGAGAATTTCTTACGCGGGGCGGACTTGGATAACGCTCTTTTTGTTTTTGTTCACCGCCGAGCTTTGCAAAATAAAGTTTCCGCGCGTTTTGAAAAATTTAATGGTGGTCGCGCACTTGGGAATTTACGTATCAGTCCTTACATTTCAAAAACACGCTCTTTATTACACTTGGACAAAATTTTCCACGGACAGAATTTTTCCGCAGCTTTTGCATGGGAACGGAATCGCGCACGAAATTTACATGGGCCTTCAAGCCATTTACATTGTCGTGGGCTTTGCCTGGCTTTTCCGCGCTTTGGGCAAGGAAAAAAGCGCCGCCGCAAGAAAGCGCTTGATCGCGGTAATCGTTTCTTTTTTAATGGAATGCATTTTCTTTGCCGCGCAAACCTTCCGGCTTTTGGAAATCACCAACGATTATGAAGTCACGATGATTGGCTACGTAATCGGAATCGTCGTGATGTTTGTGGCGCTTTTTAGATACGACCTTCTTGGCGCCAAAGAAATCGCGCGGGACTTTATGATTGACCGTCTTGCCGAAGGCGTCATCGCCGTTGACGTTTTTGGAAACGTTCAGTACTGCAACGCGCCGGCAAAAAAGATGTACCCCACTATCGAAGAAGATTCGGCTGAAGCGGTGGCAAGAATTCGCGGCGCCATTCACGAGGGCAGCGTCCTCAATTTGAACGGCAGAATATACACCGCCGAAGAAAACGATTTGGTTCGCAACAATAAAAATTTTGGAAAGCTTTACGTTTTGGTTGACGCGACCGACCATTACGAACGCTTTAAGAAAGAGAAGAAAATTTTGCAGCGCGAGCTTAGAATCGACCCCTTGACCGGCCTTTACAACAGAAACGGCATGGAGCATTTTTCGGAGCGCTTGTACAACGATGCATTGGAAAACGGCAAGTCGCTTTTGCTTTGCATTTGTGACATGAACGGCCTAAAATTCATCAACGACAATTTTGGCCATGAAGAAGGCGACCGCGCCATTCGGGAGCTTTCGCAAATCATAAAGGAATCGCTTTTGGAAAAAGACATGGCCTTTAGAATCGGCGGAGACGAATTCTTGATTCTCGGCCTTCGCGACGATAATGGCGAAGCCGTCGCAGTCTTCCGTTCAAGAGTTGAAAGAAACATTGCAGCCTTCAATCAGTCGCTTGGCCTTCCTTACAAGGTTGACATGAGCTACGGCCCCTTGTCAAAAAAAGTCGCGGGAACGCCCAACGAATTCTCCGACTTGCTAAAAGAGTCCGACACGCTTATGTATGAAATGAAAAAAAGCCGCGACGAGTACAAGCGCTGATGGTTCGGGCGTTTTCGCGCTAATTGAATTTATTTTTAAAATCCGCTATAATAATTCCGCTAGTTTTTTATTCTCAAAACGTTATTTTTTGTGAGGAATTTTCATGCTTACACTGAAATTTGGCGGAACGTCGATGGGAAACGCTCGCCGTATTCTTGATTCAACTGACATTGTAATAGAAAAACAAAAGGGCGACCGTGTCAGCGTCGTCGTTTCGGCGGTTGCCGGAGTTTCAAATAAATTGCAGGAAAGCATCGACGGCTCGATTCGCGGCGAAAACCCCGAGCGCTTTGTAAAGGAGCTTCGCGCCGTTCACTTGGAGATTTGCCGCGAGCTTCAGTCCAAATTGCAGGGCTTTGATTCCGACGCGGTTATGAAAAGCCTTGAAGACAAGTTTGTCGAATTGCAAAACCTTTTGACAGCGGCCGCCGCTTTTGGCGAATGCACCGACACCGCGCACTGCCGCATTATGGGAATGGGCGAGCTGCTTTGCGTTCCGATTGTGGAAGCGGTTCTTCTTGCCAAAAAGCAAAGCGTCATCGTTCTTGACTCCAGAAAATTCATCATGGCCACCGGAAGCCAAAAAGAGGCCGGCGCCGACTACGCCAAGACGGCGGAACTTTTGCGCCCCTACTGCGACGGCGAATACAAGGCGCAAACGAGAATACTTTTGATGCCTGGCTTTGTGTGCTCTTGGATTCCGGGCGAGGGCGCGGATCCTGTTCCCGGCCTTTTGGGAAGAAACGGCTCGGACTTTAGCGCCGCGATTGTCGGCGCCTGCATGGGTTCAAAGCAAGTCCAGTTTTGGACCGACGTTGACGGCATTTACACCGCCGACCCGCGCATCGTCAAGGACGCGATTTTGGTTGACGACATGACTTACGAAGAGGCGATGGAGCTTGCCTTCTTTGGATCGAAAGTCCTTCACCCAAAAACGCTCGCGCCCTTGGCCGCCAAGGGAATCGAAGCGTGGAGCTTGAATTCCTTGAACACAAGCGCGCGCGGAACAAGAATCGGAAAAGGCCCCTTTGAAAGCGAAAAGGGCGCCAACTTTGTGCGCGGCATTTCCTGCCTAAAAAAGACTTCGATAATTTCCGTAAGCGGAAGCGGAATGCGCGACAGGCCCGGAATCGCCGGCCGCATTTTTGACGCGGTTTCGCGCGCGGGAATTTCCGTTCTTCTCATCACCCAGTCTTCTTCGGAATACACGATAAGCTTTTGCGTGCGCGACGAGTCAGCCGCGCTTGCCAAGGAAGCTATCGCCGGCGAATTTGATTTGGAAATACAGGACGGCGTAATCAATCCCGTCGAAGTTTATTCGGGCTGCGCGATTGTTTCTATCGTCGGCGACGGAATGAAAAAGCAGCTGGGCGTTGCCAGCCGCTTCTTTGACGCGCTCGCAAACGCCGGCGTGAGCGTTCTTGCCATCGCACAAGGTTCCAGCGAACGTTCCATCAGCGCCGTAATCGAAGGCGAGATGGGCGACACCGCCGTTAGAATGGCGCACAACTTTTTCTTCCACACGGCGCAGTCGATTCAAGTTTTCGCGTTTGGCGCCGGAAACATCGGCGGCACTTTGCTTGACCAAATCGGCGAGCAGCAGGAAAGCCTCCTTGCGCAAGGCATCGACATTAAGGTAATGGCGATTTCCACCGTTGACGGCCTTATGATTGACGAAAACGGAATCGACCTTAAGACTTGGCGCGAGACGACAAAGAAAATGCCGCTCAAGACAAGCGTTGACGAAATCCTAAAGTTTGTGCGCGAGAAAAAGCCGCTCAACCCGGTCTTTGTCGACTGCACCGCAAGCTACGACTTGCCCGAGCGCTACCTTGACATTCTTGAAGCGGGAATGTCAATCGCCACGCCCAACAAGCGCGCCAACTCCATGACGATGGACTTTTACAAGCAGCTTAGAAAGACGGCCAACAAAAAGCGCCGCCGCTTCTTGTACGAGACAAACGTCGGCGCGGGCCTCCCGATTATCGACACTTTGCAAAACCTTTTCCGCTCCGGCGACAAGCTTACCCGCTTTACGGGAATCATGTCAGGCTCGCTTTCTTACATCTTTGGCCGCTTGGATGAAGGCGTTCCCTTTAGCCAAGCCGTCATCGAAGCCAAAGAAAAGCGCTACACCGAGCCGGATCCCCGCGACGACCTTAACGGAATGGACGTCGCTCGCAAGGGCCTTATCATCGCGCGCGAGGCTGGCTACGACATCGAGCTTTCAGACGTTCAGGTTCTGAAAGTCTTCCCCGAAGACTTTGACACTTCAGGCTCTACCGAAGAATTCCTAAAGCGCCTTCCGCAAGTTGACGCTTACTTTAAAGAAAAGATTGAGGCGCTCAAAAAGCAGAACAAGGTTTTGCGCATGGGAGCCACCGTTCAGGACGGAAAGTGTACTGTAGGAATGTTTGAGGTAGGCCCTGAAGACCCCTTGTACGCGGTCAAGGGCGGCGAGAACGCCTTTGTATTCCACACGGCGCGCTACCAGCCAATTCCCCTTACGGTTCGCGGCTACGGCGCGGGCGCGGGAGTCACAGCCGCCGGCGTCTTTGGCGACATCTTGCGCACGGTAAGCTTCAACACGGAACGGTAGCGGCAAAAAAAATCGGCGGCAAGCCTAAAAGTGCAGGATTGCCGCATAAGCCGCAACATCCGCGCTCGCGGCCAAGCTCGCGCGGACAGCGGTATTGTTAGGAAAGTTTTTTATGGTAATTGTATTAAAGAGCGGGATTTCCGCGGAAGAAAAAAAGGCGCTTTCGAAATTTCTGGGAAGCCAAAATTTCAAGACTAACGAAATCGCCGGCGAGGAAAAGACAATCATCGCCGCCGTGGGCCGCCTTAAAATGGATCCGCGCGAAGTCGAGGTTTTGCCCGGCGTTGAGCGCGTCATTCCAATTTCAAAGCCATACAAAATGGCAAGCCGCGAATTCAAGCCGCAAAATTCCGTCGTTGAAATCGCCGCTCCCAGCGGACAGTTGATTCGCGTCGGCGGCCAACGGATTGTCGCGATGGCCGGCCCCTGCGCGGTCGAAAGCCGCGAGCAAATGATGGCCGTTGCCAAGCGCGTCGCCGAAAGCGGAGCGACGATTCTTCGCGGAGGAGCCTACAAGCCGCGCACCAGCCCGTATTCATTCCAGGGCTTGGGAGAAGAGGGCTGCAAAATATTAAAGGAGGCCGGCGACAAGTACGGCTTGCCCGTCGTCACTGAATGCGTCGCGGCGGAATATATTCCCGCCATGCAAAAAGCCGGAATAGACTGCTACCAAGTTGGCGCGCGCAACATGCAAAACTTTGAGATGCTCAAGCGCCTGGGAAAAATAAACAAGCCCGTAATCCTAAAGCGAGGACTAAGCGCCACGATAGAAGAATGGCTTATGAGCGCCGAATACCTTTTGTCAAGCGGCTGCGAGAACGTCATTCTTTGCGAGCGCGGAATCCGAACCTACGAGCGCGCCACCCGCAACACTTTGGACTTGAGCGCCGTTCCGATTTTGCGCGGCTTGACCCACCTTCCGATAATCGTTGACCCAAGCCACGCGCTTGGAATCCGCGACAAGGTAAGCCCGATGGCGCTCGCCGCCGTCGCTGCCGGCGCTGACGGCATAATCGTGGAAGTGCACTGCAATCCCGACAAGGCTTTGAGCGACGGTCCGCAATCCCTTTACCCGGAACAGTTCGACAAGCTTATGCGCGACATAGACGCTTTCGCTCCGATTTTGGGAAGGGAAGTGGCGCATTTGCGGAAAAACGAAAGCCCCGCGAAAATTGTTGGCGTAAAGCCGGCGGGGAAAAAGTCCGCCAATGGCGCGGCGGCAAAAAAGTCCGCGCAAAAATTGGCGGTGGCCTTTTGCGGAAAGCGGGGCGCCTACGCCGAGCAAGCGATCGCGCGCCACTTTGACGGGGAGGCCGAAGCGCTTCCTGTCGATTCCTTCCGTGAAATTTTCCAAAGCGTTTTGGACGGCCGCGCGGACTACGGCATGGTTCCGATTGAAAATTCCTTGGCGGGTTCCGTCTACGAAAACTACGACAACTTGGCGGCCTTTGAAGACGTAAGCATTGTTTCAAGCGTAACCTTGCGAATCCAGCACGCGCTTTTGGGCGTTAAGGGCGCGAGGCTTTCAGACATAAAATCGGTTTACTCGCACCCGCAGGGTTTTGCCCAGTGCTCAAACTTTTTGGCGGAACATTCCGGCTGGAACAAAATAGACGCGGTTTCCACCGCGAGCGCGGCCAAGCTTGTCGGCGAAAGCGGCTCGGCTTCCAACGCCGCGATTGCCAGCGCGGTCAACGCCAAGTATTACAAGCTTAGCGTGATTGAGGAATCGATTGAGGACGACCCTAAAAACTACACGCGCTTTTTTGTAATCGCGGCCAACCATTTTGTGGCGCGCAAAAAGGGCGACCTTGCCGCGTCGCTGGCCTTTAGGGCGCAAAAGGCGGAGGGGGTCAAGCCCAACGCGGTTTCCTTTGTGTTCAGCACCAAAAACGAGCCGGGAAGCCTTTACAATTGCCTTGGCGTTTTTGACAAGAACAAGCTGAACCTTACGCGCTTGGAATCGCGGCCGGTTCACGGCGAGACATGGAAGTACAACTTTTACGCGGACGCGGAGCTTAGCCCCGACGAGCGGAACGTTGAATACGTAAGCGGCGTTTTGGAGGCGCTGGCAAAGGCGGCGCAAGGCGTTCGCTTGCTTGGCGTGTACAGCGCCGAAACACGCTAATTAGTGGTATAGATAGGAGGTTGTTAAAATGCAAAAATTCGTTCTTTCTGTTTTGGTGGAAAACCACGCGGGCGTTTTGAGCCGCGTTTCGGGCTTGTTCAGCCGCCGCGGCTACAACATCGACAGCCTTACCGTTTGCGAAACAAGCGACAAGGCGATTTCGCGCATGACGATTGTCGTTATGGGCGACGACCGCATTCTTGACCAAATCGAAAAGCAGCTTTCAAAATTGGTCGAAGTTATTTCCATCGAGCGCTGCGACGCGGACACTTGCCAGCGCGAAACCGCCTTGATTAAGGTCAAGGCCGACGGCCCCAAGCGCGAAACAATCATAAGCACTTGCGAAATCTTCCGCGCGCACATCGTTGACGTTGGCTTGGACAGCGTAATCGTCGAAGCGTCCGGAAGCGAGACCAAAATCGACAGCCTTATCCGCTTGCTTGAGCCCTTTGGCATTTTGGAATACGCCAAGACCGGCCTCATTGCCATGCGTCGCGGAGAGCAGGTTCTAAAGTAGCTTTTTCCAGAGCGCGTCGTAGAGGCTCCAAGTGTTTTGGGTGATTTCCGCACGCGCGAAGTAGAATGAAGTCGGGGCTAGGACTAGGTCTTGGCCCCGGCTTTTTTTGTCCGCGTCCGATTGCGGCGCCGCTTCTTGGGCTTGCGGAATGTTTTGGATTAAGGCCGCGCTTTGGTCTTGCGAAATGTCTTGCGCGGCGGCGAAAATTTTTTGCAAGTCAAAATTTTGGGCCAGGGCAAAGTCAAAGGCGCAGGGAATGGCCGCATTGAATTGGCGGCCGCCGGATTTGACGAGCGCCGGAAAATAGTAAAGCGCGGCGGCTTCTTGGGCTTGCGAACTATTTTTGTCCGCGGCGGCTTCTTGGGCTTGCGAGGCCTTTTTTGGCGGAAAAATTTCCAGGCTTTCCAGCGCGCGAAATTCTTCTTTTCCAAAATCTTCTGGCAAAACGCAAAGCAGGGGCTCAAGAAAAATCGCGCGGCCTTCTACTATTCTTTGTCTAATCAAGCCGCTCTTTTTGTCAAGTTCAAGCGGCTCGCTTTTTCCAAAGGAATCCGCGCGCTTTTTTTTTAATTTAAGTTCCTGAGACGGATTCAGCTTTATGATATTCAGCGTCATTTGGCGCCCGGCTTTTCTTCGTCCGCCGCTTTGGGCGCGGCCAGTTTTGGGTTGAACTTGCGCTCGACTCCGACCGTGCTCGGCGGGCCGTGGCCCGGCATTATCACCGTGTCGTCGGTTTGGGAAAGGATTTTTTGCTTGATGTTGCGCACAAGGGCGCGTTCGGAAAATTTTGAGATGGCGCCTCCGATTTTGCAGGCGCTAAGAGAGTCTCCCGTAAAGAGAACGTTCCCGATTTTGTAAACCATTGAATCGTTTGTGTGGCCGGGCAAAGAAAAATACTCAACGTCAAGGCCCGCCACTTGAATGACGCCGTCGTCCTTTAAAACGTTTGTGTCTTTTTCGGCCACTTCCCAGTCGGCGGCGTAAATTTGCGGGTTGTAAATTTTTCGCAAGGTCGCAAGGCCGGCCACGTGGCTTCCGTGGTTGTGCGAAATCAAAACGCCGGTCAGTTTGTAGCCGCCGATTTCTATGTGGTTAATTATTTCAGTCGTGATTTGGCCCGGGTCTACGATAATCGCCTCGCGCGCCATTTCGTTCACGATGACATAGCAGTTTGAAAAGCCTTCAAGGTTCAGGTGAAAGTAAATTTTCATTCCGCCCGCTCCGAATCCCTAAGGAACATGTCGCTTCCCCGCTCGTCAAAAATCGCCTCGCGCATGTTGGACGACTTGAACAAGAGGTTTTGCTTTTCAATGTTCACGAACATCGTGTTCTTTATGTTGCAGTTGCGGAAAGAAGTGTCCACAAGCTTTGCGCCGATAAAGCGGGAATTGTACAAGTCCGAGTCGTCAAACGAAGATTGGTAGGCTTGGATACCGCAAAGGTTGTCGTGAATCAAGTCGCTTCCTGTAAAAAGAATGTGTGAAAAAACGCAGCCGCCAAAAGAGCAAAACTGCATGTTGCTTTCGAGCATCGCGCAGTCCAAGAAAACCGAATGGTCAAAAAAGCTCATGCGCGAGCGGAACTTTGTCGAGTGCAGGTTGACGAAGCGGCAGTTCTGGAAGTTGCAGCCGTAAAAGCGCTTGTCGGTCAAGTCGATGTTCTCAAAGGTGATGCCGCTTGCGTTGAGGCCTACGATTTTTTGCCGCTGGTTGATGTAGTTGTAAACGTCGTCCTTTATTTTTTGCTGGTTTGGAAAATGGTCAAGGCAATAGTTCTCTCCTTCCGCCAACTCGCCGTAGTAGTTGAACACAGAGAGAGAAGTTTTTTTGCAACCTTCCGCCAAGCACCTGTTCTGTTGGAACATGCCTCTATTATAGAACAACATCAATGGTTTTGCAAGCAAAAACGCCGACTGGGAGCCGCGTTTTTTGCTTGCAAGTCAAACTACTTTATGTTATTATAATGTCATGAACGCAAGCGAAATTGAATTTTTGGACAAGGCCATTAGGCGGGTGCCGGACTTTCCAAAGCCCGGAATTCTTTTCTACGACATCACAAGCATTTTGACAAAGCCCGATGTATTTAAATTTTGCATCGACAAAATGGTCGAGCTTTACAAGGGAAAAAAAATCGACGCGGTTGCCGCCGTTGAGTCGCGCGGCTTTTTGTTCAGCGCGCCCTTTGCCGAGCGCCTTTCAATTCCGCAAATTCTAGTCCGCAAAAAGGGAAAGCTTCCCGGCGACACATATTCCTGCAAGTACGCGCTTGAATACGGAACGGCGGAAATCGAGGCCCACAAGGCCGACGTTGAGAAGGGAAAAAATTACTTGATTGTTGACGACCTTATCGCGACGGGCGGAACTTTGACCGCGGCGCGAAACGTGATAGAGCAGGGCGGCGGAATCGTGACCGACTTCTTTGGCGTGATTGGCCTTCCCGACCTAAACTACGCCAAGGCTCTCGCGCCCGCCAACGTCACGACGCTCATCGACTTTCACGGGGCCTAATTTTTTGTGAACGCGCGGGGAAGAAACATCAAGGCCTTCTCCGTTTCGGCGGTGATGATGTCCCATTTTTGGCCGCTGATGAATTCCTTTTTTACAAGCCAAGAGCCGCCGACCGCCAAAACGTTTTTCTTTTCCAAATAGGCGGCGGCGTTTTCCGCTGTGATTCCGCCTGTGGGTATGAATTTAATTTTTGGAAAGGGGCCGGCCATCGCGTCCAAAAATTCAGGGCCGCCCAATAGTCCGGCGGGGAAGAGCTTTAGAACTTCCAATCCAAGCTTTATGGCGCAAGTTATTTCTGTAGGGGTGGCCACTCCGGGAACTACGGCCACGCCGCGGCTTTGGCAGCATTCAACTATTTCTTTGTCAAAGCCCGGCATTACGATGAACTTTGCTCCGCACGCGATGGCTTCTTGCGCCTGAGCCACGGTCGTCACCGTTCCCGCGCCGGCCAAAATGTCCGGGCAATGGGCGCTAAGCTGGCCCAGCGCTTTTGGAGCCGCGTCGGTGCGGTAAGTGATTTCGGCGATTTTTATTCCGCCTTTCGCCAGCGCGTTTGCCAAAGGAACGGCGTTGGCGGCGTCCTCGATTGTGATTACGGGAATTATTTTTGTCTGCTTGAAAATTTCAAAAATCTTGTCCATTTTTTTACAATAGCGCGTTTTGCCTGTACAGTTCAAGAGCGGCGGCCATCAGCGCGTGCGGGCATTCGGGACCGCCCATTTTTGAAAAAACCTCTTCTTTTGGAACGCGGACGCAATTTAGGAATTCGTTTTCGTCCAGCTTTTGCCCGCCAGCCGCCGTCAAGCCGCGCGCCAAAAAAACGTGGAAGCGGTTTGAAAAAATCGCCGGGTTGGGGCTCACGCTTCCAAGGCAAATCAATTCGCGCGCGGCGCGCCCTGTTTCTTCCAACAGTTCGCGGGCCGCGCCCTTTGCCGGCTCTTCGCCTCTTTCGATTACGCCGCCTGGAAATTCAAGGCTTAGGCATTCGCTTCCGTGCCTCCACTGCTTGACCATCAAAAAGTCCCCGTCGATTTCTGGAATGACGGCGGCCCAATCCGGCGCGTCGATGACAATGAATTGTCCGCTTTTGCCTTCCGGCGAAAAAAATTCCTTTTGGCTCACGCTAAGGATCGGCGTGTCCAAAAGCCGCTTCTTGTTGCCGCTTTTCCAAACAAGGCTTTCTTTTCCCAAAGAATCGTTTTTTCCCTTTGACATATTCTTCTTCCTGCTTTATAATAGTATAGAATGAATTTTCGCGCGCTTCAAGACGCGCGCCTTGTTTTAGGGGAGGAGTTGAATGGCTATAATTTGCATGGCCCGTCAAGTGGCGGCGATGGGTGACGAAATCAGCGCCGAAGTCGCAAAGCTTCTTGGCTATAAATTTATTACAAGAAAGGACATTGAGGCGCGCATTGTGAGCTTGGGCTTTCCAAAAGAAAAGCTTCACAAATACGACGAGGTAAAGCCCGGCTTTTTCGCTTCGCTTGCCAAAGACCGCGACGAATATTTGGATTACTTGCAGACCGCGATTTTGGAAGCGGCTTCCGACGGAAACTGCGTCTTGATAGGACGGGGCAGCTCTTTTGTTTTGAATGACCTTCCCAACATGATTTCCTTCCGCTTTGTCGCCGACCACGGAACCCGTCTTGAGCGCCTTGAAAAAGAATTCAACTTTACCGAAAAGCAAGCCCAGCAGCGCATTGACGAAAGCGACGCGAACCGCAAGGGCTTTCACAAAAGCTTTTTCAACGCCGACGCGGAAGACCCCGCCAATTACCACTTGGTCATAAACTCTGGCAAGATGGACATAAAGAGCGCCGCCGCTTTGATTGTTTCGATTGTTGAAGCGAATGTCACTCCCGACCTTGAGGATGCGGGGCGCAAAAAAGTCGGCGAAATGCTTTTGGCGCAAAAGCTTGTGAACTCGCTTGTCTTTGAGCATAAGATAAACATCAATTTTTTGCGCGCGCTTGTCATCGACAAAAAAATTGTTTTGCAAGGCATCGCGGATTCCAGCGCCGTTGTCGAAAAGGCTTTGGTTTTGGCTCAAAAGGCCTATCCCGACTACAAGATTGAGTCCGCCGTAAGCGTTGTGCAAGATTTTAAGACTTACAAATGAATTTCCAATCCGCCGTTTTCGCGAACTTATCTTTTTTGTTTTTAGGCGCTTTTTTCGGAAGCCTTTTTTGCATTCTTTGCGGAAAGGCTTTCAAAAGAAAGTATTTTAAATTCCGCCTTTCGCTTTGCTTTTTGCTTTTGTCCGCCGCCGTTGTCTTTGCCGTTCTTTTTGTCATGGTTGAACGGCAGGCGTGCGCCCAAGTTTTTTCTCTTCATGTAAAAGAGTCTTTTTTTGCCGTCGCGCTTTATTCTTTGGCGGGCCTGCTTTGCGCTGCAAGCCTAAGGCTTTTGTTTCCAATCGCGGCGCTTTTATACATCGCGTGGACTTTGTCGTTCGGCCTTTACCTTTATAAAAAAATGCCGCTCCCGCAAAAGTACGCAATTACGGTAGGCGAGTCCTTCGCGCGCGACGAGCAAAGCGGCGCGGAATGGAAATTCTCAAACGCAAAGGCCGGCGCGGCTCTTGACTTTGCTGTTTACGAAATGGACAAAAACGCGCTCTTTCCGCTTCCTCATTACTGGCACATTTTGCTGGGCGCGAGAGCCGCGGATGATTCGCCCGCAAGCGCGCCTGACGTTTTTGCGCCGGGAACTGAGCGCTTGGACAAGCTTTTTTCCGCCGCGGCAAAAAGGCTTTTGGGCAATCCGAGCGTTCGTTCTCTTGAGCTTCCGGCCCAGCAAGTTTATCCGGTTATATACGAAGTCAACGCCGGCGCTTTTGGAAAGAGTTTTTCCGCGAGCGCCAAAAAGATAATGTAAAAGGAAAAATGTCATGGAAAAAGTCCAAGGTGGAAAAAACGAGTCGATTCAAATTTTTAGGGCGATAATATTTTTGTTCGTCTTTTGCGCTCACGCTTTTGGACTGGCCGGACACGCCAGTCCCTTTTCTGTTTTTAATCCAAGCGTAACGCCGTTTTTTGTTTTGTCCGCCTTTTTGCTGGCGCTTAGGCATTGCGGCGAAAGCGAGCCTTGCTCTTTTAAGTCTTGCTTTCTTTTTATGAAAAAAAGGATCGCAAAGCTTTATCCACTGCATATTCTTTTGACGCTTTTTGTCTTTTTGATTTGGACTGTTCGTTATTGGCACGGCGGAACTTTGGGCGAGCGCATTGGCGAAATGTCGGCGGCCTTTGTTTGCCACGCGCTTTTAATTCACGCTTGGATTCCTGTAAAAGAAATAATCGTGTCATTGAACGGACCGGACTGGTTTCTTTCGTGCATGGTTTTTTACTATTTAATTTTTCCCATTGTCAGAAATTTCATTCAAAGGCTTGGCCGCAGAGGCCGCCTGGCTTTTTTGGCGGCGCTTGTGGCCTTTAGAATTTTATGGGCGGCGGCTGTCATCACTGTTTGCGAAAAACCCGGCTTGGGGTTTTTCGAGGTTTGGGGCTTTTCGTATTCTCCAATCTACCATTTGCCCGACTTTTTAATAGGCTGTCTTGCCGGATTTTTTTACGCGGAAAACAAAGAGCGCCTTCGCGTTTCAGATTTCGTGGCAGGCGCGGCGCAAGTCGCGCTTGTCCTTTTTGCGATTTTCTTTTTTAGATTTGGCGGCGGCGCTTTGCCGCTTTTGCCGCGCGCTTTCTTTAAGTCAGAGCTTGTTAGAATTTTTCTTTCGGCCTTGTGGATTTATTTTTTTATTGAACAAAAGGGCTTTGTCCGCCTTTTCGCTTTTTTGCCGCCCCTTGCCGCGCCGCTTGTTTTTCTTGGAAACCTTAGCGGCCTTGCGTACTTGATTCACGCGCCTGTCATGGAGTTTTCCAACGCCGCGCGAAGTTTTTTGAACATGAATGTCACGGAGTGGAACATGATTCAAGTGTGGGCTTTGGTTCTTGTCGAATTTTTTGCGACGATAATTCTTTCGATCTTGTGGATAAAATTTGACAGTTTTTTGCGCAAGAAAAAGGCCGCGCAGTGATGGAAAAATAAGCCGTTCTTCTATTGCATAAATTTGCAAAATTTGCTAAAATTAGCGCATATTTTTGCATAAATACGGCAAAAGGGAGATAATTATGGTTAAGTTTATTCAAGGCGGTGTTTGCGCCGCCAAGGGATTCACCGCTAACGGAATACATTCAGGCCTCAAGGCCAGCCGAAAGACTTTTGACACGGCGCTTGTTTACAGCGAAAAATTGTGCGACGCGGCGGGCCTTTTTACCTCCAACAAGGTCAAGGCCGAATGCGTGAAATACACGATGGAAAAAATCAAGGGCAAAAAAATGCAGGCCGCCGTGACAAACGTTTGCTTCGCCAACGCCTGCACCGGAGCGGAAGGCTACCAGACCGCCGCCCTTACAGCCCAGGCCGTCGCGCGCGAGCTTAAAATTTCTTCCGACAACGTAATCGTTTGCTCCACCGGAATCATCGGCCAGCCGGTTCCCCGCGACATATTGCTTGGCCACATTCCCGAATTGGCGGCGGGGCTTTCCAAAGACGGAAACGAGCGCGCCCGCCAGGCTATTATGACGACCGACACCCGTTACAAGGAATGCGCCGTTCAAACCGAAATCGGCGGAAAGACAGTCACCGTCGGCGCTATGTGCAAGGGCAGCGGAATGATTCACATCAACATGGGAACGATGCTCAGCTTTGTGACGACCGACTGCGACATTTCGGGCGAGATGCTTGAGGCCGCCTTGCGCGAGTCCGTTCCAAAAACATACAATTGCGTTTCCGTCGACGGAGACACTTCGACCAACGACACCCTTACGATTATGGCCAACGGCCTTGCGGGCAACGCGCGAATCGAAGAAAAGAATTCCGACTGGGAAAAATTCGCAGGGGCGCTGAACGCCCTTAACGAAGTTATGGCCAAAAAAATCGCGGCCGACGGCGAGGGAGCCAGCCGCTTGGTTGAATGCCTTGTGACCGGCGCCAAGGACGAAAAGACCGCGCGCGTTCTTGCCAAGGAAATCATCGGCTCCAATTTGGTCAAGGCCGCGATGTTCGGGCGCGACGCAAATTGCGGCCGCGTTCTTTGCGCGATGGGTTATTCCGGCGCGGAGTTCAATCCGGACAAAACCACCGTGCGCTTTTTGAGCAAGGAAGGAGCCGCGCGCTACTTTGACGACCCGGCCGCGGACTTGTTCGCAGGCGCGGAATCTGTCGAGGTCGTTCGCGACGGCGTTGGACTTGCCTTTGACGAAGAGCTTGCGACAAAAATTTTGGGCCGCGAAGCCGTTCAGATTCTTGTTGAATTGCAAGACGGAAGCGCGCAAGGAAAGGCGTGGGGCTGCGACCTCACTTACGACTACGTGAAAATTAACGGCGACTACCGCTCGTAACGGCGGCGTCTTTTGGGCGAGGAAATAATTATGGAAGAAGAAAGTAAATTTGTAGACCCCCGGCTTGACAACGACAGCTGGTCAAGCGTCTTGATTGAGGCGCTTCCTTACTTTAAGCAGTGGGTTGGAAAAACCGTCGTCGTGAAGTACGGCGGAAACGCCATGCTCAACGAAGAGCTCAAGTCCGCGGTGATGAAAGACATCGTTTTGCTTTCAACAATCGGAGTCCGCGTCGTCTTGGTTCACGGCGGCGGTCCTGAGATAAACAAAATGCTAGAGCGCGTCGGAAAGGAAAGCAAGTTCATCAACGGCTTGCGCTACACCGACGGCGAGACGATGGAAATCGTCGAAATGGTTTTGACCGGAAAACTGAACAAGGACATCGTTCGCATTTTGCTTGAGGAAGGCGGAAAAGCCGTCGGCTTGAGCGGCGTGGATTCAGGCCTTTTGCGCGCCACCAAAATCGAAAAAGGCGGCGTTGACCTGGGCTTTGTGGGCGAAGTGACCGACGTGAATCCAGAAATTGTGAACTCGCTTTTGGAAAAGCATTTCATTCCGGTAATTTCCACTGTGGCGATGGGACAGGGAAGCGACAAGAGTTTTTACAACATCAACGCCGACACCGCCGCCGCCAAAATCGCGGTCGCGCTCAAGGCGGAAAAATTCGTTCAGCTTACCAACGTTCCTGGAATTCTAAAAGACATCAACGACCCCAAGAGCCTCATCGCGCGCATACCGCTTCCGCAAGTTTCGGGCTATATGGAAGACGGAACAATCGCGGGCGGAATGATTCCAAAAGTGGAATGCTGCATGATAGCGCTAAAGGGCGGAGTTCCCCGCGCGCACATCATTGACGGCCGCGTTCCCCATTCGCTGTTGATAGAAATGTTCAGCGAGCGCGGAATCGGAACTATGATATATTAATTGAAACGACAAAAAACGCTCCCGCCGAGAACACGGACTCGAAAAAAGGCTTCACTTCGCTTCGCTCGTTGCAGAATTTTTTTTCGGTCCGTAACCTCGGCTCCGCGCTTTTTATAAAATGTTTCATTCATATTTCACTTATACGAGAGGGTTTTATGGAAAAGAAGGTTGTTAATAATTACGGAAGCTTTGAGGTCGTCTTTGTAAAAGGAAAGGGCGCGACGCTCTGGGACAAGGACGGAAAAAAATACATCGACTTTATCGCGGGAATCGGCTGCAACGCCTTGGGCCACAACAACAAGGCTCTGGTCAAGGCCGTCCAAAAGCAAGCCGCGCGCGAGATTCACATTTCAAACTATTACTTTAGCGACGCGGGCCTTGAGTTTGCCGACAAATTGCTTTCGGCCACCGGCTTTGAAGGCGCCTACTTTGGAAACAGCGGCGCGGAAGCCAACGAGGCGGCCTTTAAGCTGGCTCGCAAGTACGGCCATCTTAACGGCGGCGAAAAGCGGCGGGTCATTTACACGCTGAAGAATTCTTTCCACGGAAGAACGCTGGCAACCCTTACCGCGACGGGCCAGGACAAATTCCATCCCGCCTGCTTCGCCCCTTACGTTGACTGCTTTAAGACAATTGCCGCCAACGACTTTGAGGCGATAAAAAGCGCTTTTGACGACACGACGGCCGCCCTTATGATTGAATGCGTGCAAGGCGAAGGCGGAGTGAACCTCATCGACCCGGAATGGGCCAAAGCCGCCGCCGCCGCCGCGCGCGCCGCTGGAGCCATCGTAATGGCCGACGAAGTCCAGACCGGCGTTGGCCGGACAGGCGCCTACCTAGCGAGCGACGCTCTTGGCTTTGAGCCGGAAGTGGTGACGCTTGCAAAAGGAATCGCCGGCGGAATCCCGATGGGCGCCTGCTTGTTCAGGGGCAAGGCGGCGGGAGTGTTCGCGGCCGGCGACCACCAGTCAACATTCGCGGGAAACCCCTTGGCTTGCCGCGCTGCGATAACGGTTTTGGAAACGCTTCAAAAGCCGGGCTTTTACGAGCGCGTCCAGGCGGCGGGACAGAAAATCCGCGACGAAATTTCTTCTTGGAACAATCCCCTTGTCGTTCAGGTTAGGGGAAAGGGCCTTATGATCGGCGTTCAGATTAAGGAAGGAACAAAGCCTTTTGACATCGAAGTTGAATGTTTGAAGCAAGGCCTTTGCGTCACGACCGCCGGAACGGACGTCGTCCGCTTTTTGCCGCCGCTTGTCATAAGCGACAGGGAAATCGACGAAGGATTGAAAATTTTCAAAGCGTCGCTGGAATCTTTCATGTAACTTCTTTTGCGCGTGTTCATTTAAATTTAAAACGAACGATATTGCCTAGCGTATGGAGGTATCTTTAATGAATAGAATTGCAAAAAACATTGTGGGAGCGGCGGTCGCGGCCGTCTTGTCCTTTGGATTGATTTCATTCTCTTGCAGCGGAAAGAAAGCCGCGGCCAACGGAGCCAACACGGCTTTCGCCGACACGGTTCCCGCGGTGAAAATTCCCGCCGAGTCCTTGAGCGTCTTGGAAGCGATGCAAAACGTTTTCCGCTCGATTTCGGAACAGGTTTTGCCGTCGGTCGTCGAGGTTGACGTTACCGAAAAAAAGACGCGGCCTGCCAATCCCTTTGGCGACTTGCCCTTTAAGTTTTTCGGCTTCCCGGAAGCGGACGAAGGCGAGCGCGAGTACGAGGCGCAGGGCCTTGGAAGCGGCGTAATTATCCGCAAGGACGGAAAAAAATATTACGTTTTGACCAACAACCATGTCGCCGGAAAGGCCAGCGAAATTTCAGTAAAGCTCAACGACGGCCGCAAGTTTGACGGAAAGCTTGTCGGAGCCGACGAGCGCATGGACGTGGCGCTTGTTTCATTTGAGGCCGACGACGCTTCTATTCCAATCGCGACTCTTGGCGACAGCGACAAAGTCCAGACCGGCGACATTTGCTTCGCTATGGGCGCGCCGCTGGGCTACAGCCAGTCCGTCACCGAAGGAATCGTTTCCGCCACCGGAAGAAGCGGCGGCCAGATTGGAAACATCAACGACTTCATTCAGACCGACACGGCGATCAACCAAGGAAACTCAGGCGGCCCGCTCTTGAACATTTACGGCGAGGTAATCGGAATCAACACTTGGATTGCCAGCCAGTCGGGCGGAAGCCAAGGCCTTGGATTCGCCATTCCAATCAACAACATAAAGCACGCGATCGACGAGTTCATCGCAAACGGCAAAGTCACCTACGGCTGGCTTGGCGTAAGCCTTGTCGAAGTCCGCGACGAAGTCAAAGAGTCGCTTGGCGTTAATGGAAAAGACGGCGCCTTTGCCTCGCAGATTTTCGTCGACTCCCCGGCCTTTAAGGGCGGAATGCAAGCCGGCGACTACATCACCGAGTTGAACGGCCGCGCGGTCAAGAGCGTGGACCAGCTTGTGCGCGACGTTGGAAGCCTTCCCGCCAACAAAGAGGCCAAGTTCAAAGTCGTGCGCGGCGGAAAGGAAATGCCGCTAAGCGTTATGATTACCGAGCGAACGAAGGAAGTTTCTTCTTCAACGGCGAAGTTGTGGCCGGGCTTTGTGCCGGTTCCGCTTACGGACGACGTTCGCAAAAAGCTTGAGCTTGACAAAAAGATTGAGGGCGTGGCCGTGACCAACGTTCAGGCCAAGAGCCCCGCCGCTTCCTTGCGCTTGCAGGACGGCGACGTGATTACCGCCGTAAACGGAAAGAAGGTCAAGAACTTGGCCGAATTCTACGCCGCGCTTGACTTGACAAAGACCAAGAGCGTGCAGTTTACGATTGGAAGCGGCGCTGGCTCAATCACCACCGGCACATACAGCTTCTAATGGACGCGAAAGAAACGAACGAAATAAAAACAGCCAAGAGGGAAGCGCGGGCCAAAGCGCGGCGCGCCCTTTTGGCCTTAAGCGCCGCCGAGAGGAAGTCCCAATCCCAAAAGGCGGCCGCTTCTTTTTTAGATTCTTCTATATATAAAGGCGCGGAATGCGTCGCGGCCTTTTGCTCTATGCCGGACGAGGTTGACACGCTCCCCGTTTTGGAACAAGCCGCGCGCGACGGAAAAAAGATTCTTCTTCCGCGCGTCATTGCAGGCTCTAACGCGATGGACTTTTACGAGCTGGCCGCCCCAGTTTTGGTCTTGCAAGACCTTGAAGCGCAAACCGAGGCCAACGCATGGGGAATCCGCGAGCCGCTTTTGTCTTTGCCGCGCGTTCCCAAAGAAAGCGTTCCCGCAAAGACCGCGATTCTTGTTCCAGGCCTTGCTTTCGCTAAAGACGGAAGGCGGCTTGGGCGGGGGAAGGGCTTTTACGACCGTTACTTGTCGGAGCTTCTTGCCGCCAATAATGCCTTCGCGCGCGAGGGAAAAATTTGCGGCTATTGCATGGCCTCTCAAATCGCGGCCAACATTCCGACGCAAGATAACGACTTTTTTATGCAGGCGCTTTTTTATTGACAAAGCCTGCGGAAAATCCAATGGCCAGCTGTCAGATTGACTTCTAACTTAGCCGCTGGCTTGACATTTTGCGGCCTTAACACAATAATCATATTATGAGAAAGATTTATTGTGTTTTGGCCGCGTTCTTAGCGCTTTTGTTTGGCGCGTCTTTCGCTTTTGTTTCTTGCTCAAATTCCAGCGACAACTCTTCTCTGCTTGCGGCATGGCTTGCCTCTCAAGGGGGGCAAAAAAAATCCAGCGACTGGCTTTTTTTGCTTTACTTTGACGCGGACGACGACGTTCTTAACGACGACATGTACAAAAATATCCGAGAAATAGAATACGCGCTTTCGCAAATGCGTAACTCCGACGGAACTCCCAAAGAAAATTATCCTTCCGTTACGGCGCTTGTTTTATGGGACGGCATAAGCGAGGCGCTAAAGAAAGAACAAAAATTCATTCACCCTGACGGAGCCTTGTATGAGCTTGGCGCCGACTACAATTTGGACTACACCTCTTACGGCGGAGAAAACAAATACAACTTAGGAGTTGTCAGCCTAAAAGGAAAGAGCGACCTTGGCGATAAGTTTATTGTCGGATCTAACACGATTGACTGGACGGCTCAGGCTAGGGCGGAAGGCTATTTGGATGTTGAACCCAACATGGGCGACTGCAAAACTTTGGAAAGGTTTTTAAAATGGGCAAAGAGCCGCTACGACGCGACTAATGTCGTCCTTTGCCTTGGCGACCACGGAGCCGGCCCTTACAAAGAAACTTACGCGGACACGACTTCCGTTTCAAAAAGCCTTTGCTCGGACAAAACTAACGGCGGCGAGCGGGATTTGTCTTGCAAAAACATCAAGGACGCTCTGGCCGCCGCAGGCTATGCCGGAAGCCAAAGGCCCAAAATTTTGTGGAACGATGTTTGCCTCCAGTCCAGCGCGGAAATACTCTGGAACTACAGGGGCTATGCTGACTATCTTTTGGCGTCTCCAAATCTTTCCGTCTCGCAGGAGTTTGTCCGCATTATGACAAGCATGGGCAAAGGCAGCTCTCCGATTGATTTTGGAAAAATAGTCGTAAGCGCCTACCACCAGCGCTATTATGAAGATCCGCAGGAGTGCCCTAAAAACGAGGCCGACGCAAAAAATAGGCGCGCAAGCGGCTATTCGCTTTTCACATTTTCACTTTTAAGCTTGGACGAGCAAAAGGTTCTTGCGCTAAAAAACGCTGTAGACGATTTTTCCGACGCTTTGCTTGAATTGAAAAATGGTGACGCACAAAAGAAAGCGCTTTTTCAAAAAGTCTTTGACGATTATGTAGACCAAGATCCCAACGACTACTCAAAATGCAAGGGTCTTGCGTATCACGGAACTTACGCCTTCCTTAGCGACTTGGGAGACCTTGCCTTAAGCGTCAAAAATGAGTCTAGCCTTTCCTCTAGCGCCGGCGCGCTCTTGGCTTTGCTGCAGCACGGCGACGACAATTTGATTGTGTACGCTTGGGCTGGCAAAAAAGCCGGGGCGGAAAACATTCCGAATTGGGGAAGTGTAAGCGACAAACAATTGTATCTTACCGCGATTGCTAGCTCCGCCGTCTATCCTGACGACCCTAAAAATGACATCCTGCCAAATTACTACGAATGGACTGGTTTTTCGGCAAAGTGGGGAGACGTCATAAAGGCTTGGAAAGCTTATTATAATTAAGGCTTGTCGGGGGTGTCATGAAAAAAGTTTTTGGCAGGCGGCCGTTTTTAGGAATCGCGCTTTTTGTTCTCTTTGTTTTTGGCCAGGCCTCTTGGGCTCAAGCGTTCAGCGTCCAAAAAACGGATGTTTACATCAACAGCCTTGACCAAAAGGATTCCTGGGACTTGCTTTTTTTTGAGGGCGAAGGAAAAATTCCCTATGTGGATTTAGTGGGCTCGCTCAACAAAATTTTCGGCGACAATTTTTGTTCAGTAAAAAAAGACGCGGAAAATTGGACGATTGTTCGAAACGACAACGGAGCCACGGTGACAATCGACCAAGAAGAAGAGAAAATAATTTTTTCCGACTTTGACCTTTTTAGAAAAATGAACGGAGCCGCGACGCTTTTGGACATAGTCAAAGAATTTGACTGCATAAAGCACGAGGCCGCCAGCTACGAAACTCGCGGTTATCCGATTGACATTCAATACGAAACTTTCGCGATAAAAGTCTTTGTCCAAGACGGCGCCTGCTACATTCCGCTTCAAACTTTTACCGACGTTTTCGCCGCGCCTTCTTTGGGAACGATCCTTTACAACGGGAAGGAAGTCTTTTTCGTTCAAGGCGTGGAGCGCTTGCGCTCTTCCGACGGCTCGCTTACCGAGCTTGGAAAAAAATATTACGAAATACAGAGCGGGCCTTTGGACAAGAAGCTGGCGGACTTTAACCTTAGGGAACTAGCCTTGAATTTTCAATTGAACTACGGCCTTCGCGACCGCCACGGGATTCAAAAATTTTCAGACTGGCTTGAGTCTCTTGGACTTTTTGAGCCTTTGTCGTCGACCGACTCGTTTGAGTCAGACTTTACGCTTCTTGAAATTTGCTGGAAGTATTTGGGCGACTTGCACAGTTCATTTGAATTCCGCTCCCCCTACACAGACAGCAAAAAGGCCGAAAGCTCAGGCAGGGAAATCACGCCGTCGCCCTCAAACAGAAGGCTTCGCGCGAGCTACGAAGAGGCGACTAAAACGCGCGCGGCCTTTTTTCCAAACGGAATTCCAGGCTTTCAAAAAGTCGGCGACACCGCTTACGTAACCTTTGACGCTTTTTGGCTTTCCGGCCGCAATTACGCCGAGGAGCCTTTGACAAAAGAAGAAAAGGCCGCGATTTTGGCGGACTATCCTTCCAGCGGAATAGACACCATCGGCCTTGTCCACTATGCCAACGAATTGATTCAGGCGGACAAAAAAATCCGAAACGTTGTGGTCGACCTTTCTTGCAACACCGGCGGCTCTTTGGACGCGGAAACTTTCGCTTCCTGCTGGCTTTTGGGAAGAAGCGAATTGCAAATAAAGCAAAGCGTCACGGGCTGCCAGTCGTCAACGGCTTACAGCGCCGACGTTAATTTTGACGGCCAGTTCGCGACCGCCGCCGACACCGTCCGCGACCGCCGCCTTTTTTGCATTGTGTCCGACATAACTTTTTCTTGCGGAAACCTTTTGGCCTCAACCTTGTCGGAATCGGGAAGGGCGACCTTAATCGGCTCCAAGACCGGCGGCGGCGCCTGCGCGATTTACCTTACGTCAACGGCCACTGGCGCCATGTTCAAGACTTCAAGCCCTTGGCGCTTTAGCTCGGAAAAGAACGGCGCCTTCAATGACATCGACGACGGCGTTTTGCCCGACTACAAGCTTACCGAACTGCGCTCTTTTTACAACCGTTCCGAAAAGAACGGCTTGACCGCGTTTATAAAAAAACTATATTAGGGAGAAAAATATGAATGTCAAAAAAACTTTTCTTGCGCTGGCCGCCCTTTTGGCGCTTGGAAGCCTTGCCGCCGCGGAAGGCTCGCCGGCCCTTAAAATGGACAGCTTGGACGAAATAAAAAAGATCGCCGCCCAGAATAACTTAAAGGAAGTCTCGGCCGGGGAAAATGATTGGCTTGCCATGTCCGAAGACTCAAAGTCATTCGCGCTCTGGCGCGTAAAGGACGAGGCGGACGCTTGTACAACGCTTTCCATCTTTTGCCTTGACGAAAAGGTTCATTCAAGGGCGGAAATTTTTGTAAAGAGGGGATTGAAGCTAAGGTACATTCTTGAAGACGGCCAAAAAATTTGCTCCACCTTTCTTGAGGACGGCGACTCCGTCAAAGTAAGCGAAAACATGTGTCTTTATTTTGCGATTATATGCATTTACGATAAATGCCAAGCCCTTGACGATCTTGAAAAATCATTCGGCGCGATAATTCCTGAGACTGAAAAAAACAACGCCGCCAATTTTCAGAAGACCTTCAAAAAGAAAAAGGGCGCCGTGCGAAATCTTAGAGTCCCAGGGATGAGGGAAATCGTTGAAAGCGCCTTTACTTTTTAGAGTCGGCCGAATAAAATTTGCAAAATTTTAAAAAGCATTTTTCAAAGACCGCGTCAAAGGCCGCCGCGTCCGCCTTTGTCACGGTCGCGTAATCGTTTGCGAGCGCGTCCCGCGCGTCAAAGCCAAGTCCGTTAACGCGCGCCTCGTCAATTTTTTTTGCAAGAAGAAGCGCCGCTTGCAAGTTTTTGTCCGCGCCCTCAAAATTTTTCTTTAGCCACAAGCTTTTGATTTTGTCCAAAGCGCCGCCCTGGCCAAGCTCTTCGCCGCCGGCCAGCTCTTCTTTTAATTGGGCAAGCGCTTGTTGGACAAGCGCGTCCGCGTCCGAAACGTAGTGAACGTTAAAAATTGTAATCGCGCCAAATGAAATCAAGGGCGACCGCGCTTCGATTCGCGCGGACATTTTTTGATAGCGGCTTGAGCTTTCAAAGCCTTTTTGGCAAAGGGCGCGCAATTCCATGACGAGCGCGTCAAAAAGCGGCTTTTCGTTGTTGTCGTCGGGCGCGCAAAACCAGTACTGAACTGGGTCGGCAAAGTCAGTCGTGGGTATCAAGACGGCGGGGCGGGGGCCGGCCTTGTCGGCGCTGATGTCGGTCAAGAAAGTGTGGTTGATTTTTACCCGCTGCGAATTTTTTCCTATAGGCTTAGCCTGCGCCAAAAGCTCTTTTTCTTTCCATGACGAGTTCAAGCCCGCAAAGACTTCGTCCGCCTTTTTTTCAATTTCCTCAAAAGAAAAGTTTCCCACGGCGATTATTTCAAGGCGGCCCGCGTCAAGAATTTTTGCGTATTCCTCCAGAATTTCTCCGTAGCTGACGTTTTTTAGGATGTCTTGGTTTGAGGAATAAAGGGCCTTGTACAAGGGCGACTTGTAAAAGTTTTTGATTCCCGCGTAATAAAGCTGGCGGGGCATCGCTTGGGTTTTTATTATTTGTGAACTTTTTCTGCCTGACAAGCAAATGTCAACTTCCGCCGGGACAATTTCCGAAAAGAACAGGGCTTCCGCAAGAGCCTCAAAGGCCGCGCCTTCGTCCCCGGCCAGACATTCCAGCGAAACAAGCGCGCTTACGTCTTCGCATTGGTTTTGAACCATGGCGGCGTTTTTCATTTGGCCTGAATGGATTTTTTGCGCGCAAACTTTTTGCAAGTTTTGCGCTAGGGCGCTGGCCAAAACCGCTTCCAAGCCAAGCTCCTTTTGCGCGCTTTGGGCTTCGCCGCCTTTTATGTAAAGGCCAATCAGGCTTGTGGATGACGCGGGGTTTGTTTTTGCGTGCAGCGGCATTCCGTTTTTTAGGAGCGCGGTGCGGCCGCTTTGAAGGCTTTTTTCAAAAAAGCTTTGGTCAAAGATTTTTGTCTCCCCTTCGTCCTTTGCGGCGGCCTCGCTTTGTTCAAGCGAATCCTTTATTTTTGCGAACATTTCTTGCGTGTGCCAAGAGGCGTTCTTTGCGCTGACGTTTTCCCAACCGGCATTTTTAAAACTTGAGGCCAGGCCTTGAAAGTCTTTTGAGTTCAGCAAAATAAAGGCGAACGGCTCTTCGTGTTCAAGCGAAAATTTCAACTCGTCGCAATTCAAGTCCTTTATTCTTTGCGTCCGCGCCAAAAATCTTTGGACTAAGCTTGACGCGTCGCCTTCCTGGCCGCTTTGCTCCCAAGACTTTTTGGCCATGCCGTCGACGGCCCAAAATTGCGAAAGCAGTTCCATAAAGCCGCGCGGATTTCCCGCGTTCAGCTCAAAGTCCACGCATAGAAATTCTTTTGCCGCCTCAAATTCTTCCGGCTCAAACGCGGCGATTTTTTGCCGCAAGATTTTTTCAAAAAGCTCGGCCTTGTCAAAGTCGTTGGCGGCGGATTTTTCCAAAAGGCTTTGTATTATCAAGCGGTTGGAATTGTTTTTATGCGCCGCGTCCGCGTTTATGTAGTCGCTTCCACGAATATTGAGCGACGCTTCGTTTGTCAGCGCCGCCTTTAGTTCCGAGCCGCGCCTGTTCAAGATTATCGCCGCCACGTCCGCGCCTTCCATCGAAAGGCTTGTGAATTGGAAGACGGCCTGCGCCATGTCGGGCGAAAGCTCCGGGTCGGACAAAACAAATTTTTTGTTGGCGTTTTTGGCGCGGCCGTCCGGTTCAGGCGCGGCGCCAAGAACTACAGGGCCGGGCGCGAAAGAGCCGAAAGTTTTTTCCGCCAGCGAAAGCGCCTTTTCTTTTGTCACCGCGCCGGTAACAAAAAGCGCGGAGTTTTGCGGCGAATAGTAAGAGCGGGCGATCTCAGCCAGCGTTGAACGGGCGGCGGAAAGACTTTGCTTTTGAAAAAGCGCGGGGTAGATGCCGCTGTCGTGCTTCCACGGCGCGGCGGAAAAAACGCGCGAGTCAATCGCGCTGTTTATGAAGCCTTCCGCGCTAAAGGCGTTTTGCGCCGCCTTGTTTTTAGCTTCCTTTAATTTTGGGGCCAAATCCTTGTCGGAAAAAAGCGGCGCGAAGGCGCAGCGGCTCAGTTCGCTGAAAATTTCTTCGGTTTGGCTGGGGCTGGCTTCAATTGTGTAGCGGGCGCTGTCGGCGGCGCATTCGCATTCAAGGCCGTCCAAAAGCCATTCATCCCCGTTGGCGCTTGAATAAAGCCCCGCCCGTGGAAAAAGTTCCGCGTAAAGGGGAGCGTAGCCCGCCGTCGCCGCGCTTTGGCATGAAAACCCGGCCCTGGCGCTGTATTCGATTCTGACTGTGGGCGCGGAAAAATCCTCAAAGACAAAGACCGCCATTCCGTTTGACAAAATGTATTGCGAAAGATTTTCGGGCGGATTCAAGGCGGCAAGCGGCTTTTGCGACAAGAGCGCTAGCGTAAAAAGAAGCGCGGCGCGTCTTAGGCTTGCAAGCGCTTTTTGTATTGCAAAGAATTTTGGTAACGGCGTTTTTTCCATTTCTTCTATAATAAATCAACTTTGAATTGATTTCAACTAGTAAAAGTCCGCGGATTTTGTTATAATGGCCGAATATGGTAACTCTGAACGTCGCGAAAAAAAAATCGGCGGCCCCCGCCTTTCCAAAGGACTGCCTAAAAAAAACGCGCGCCTTGACTAGCGCCGAGATTGAAATTCTAAAAAAGAACCGCAACCATTCCGACCGCCCCGACTGGAGCAACGTGCTTGTGTCGGCGGAGGCTTTTGACCCCGACCTGGTTTACGGCTCGGCCTTTTCGGGCTTTGTGGTTTTGGGAGCCTTGCGGCGTGCGTCGCTAAAGTACCACGACCTTGAGCTTGAATGCGGAATCTATAATTCCAAGCTGCGCGACGTTGTAACCGGAAGCGACGACGCTATTCACAACGTGGCCTATCTTGACAATTACCGGCTTGGGAACAGCGTGATTCTTTTTAACATTCAGGAAATGTCCTGCACCAAGCACTCAAAATTCGGAAACGGAATTTTAAAGCAGGGCGAAAGCGAGGACGTTCGCGTGTGGATTGGCGTGGCCAACGAAAACGACGGCCGCGCGGTTCTTCCCTTTGAATCGATGATTCCAGCCGACGCTTACTTGTGGTCACGGAAGCGCGGCGACAAAATTCTTTTAAAGCGCTTTGTCGACTTGACTGAAAACGGAAACACAAAAAAGCTTGACACTTACGGAATCGTCGGAAACGAAAGCGTAATAAAAAACACGACGCTCTTAAAGGACGTAAAAGTCGGCGAATGCGCCTACATAAAGGGCGCCTTCAAGTTGAAGAACATAACGATTTTGTCCAGCGCGCAGGAAGAAAGCCAAATAGGCGAGGGCGTCGAGATGGTCAACGGAATCATGGGCTACGGAAGCCGCGCCTTTTACCAAGCCGTCGCCGTCCGCTTTGTCCTTGGCCGCAACTGCCAGCTAAAGTACGGCGCCCGCCTTTTGAATTCAATTTTGGGCGACAACTCGACCGTTTCTTGCTGCGAGCTTTTGAACAATTTGATTTTCCCCTTCCACGAGCAGCACCACAATTCTTCGTTCTTAATCGCGACAACGGTTATGGGCCAGTCCAACATCGCGGCGGGCGCCACAATCGGAAGCAATCATAATTCCCGAAGCCCGGACGGCGAGATTATCGCCGGCCGCGGATTTTGGCCGGGCTTGTGTTCCGACTTCAAGCACAACTCAAAATTCGCTTCGTTTGTCCTGGCAAGCAAGGGCTCTTACCAGCACGAACTGAACGTCGAGTACCCCTTTTCGCTGCTCGCTCCGGCCGGCGCCGAAGGAGAGCCGGTTCAAATTATGCCGGCCTACTGGTTCATGTTCAACATGTTCGCCATTGCCCGCAACAACTACAAGTTCAAAAAACGCGACGCGCGCGCAGTCAAAGTTCAGCACATAGAAAGCGACCCCTTGGCGCCCGACACGATGCAGCAAATCTTGCCCGCCTTGCGCCGCTTGATTGAATTGACCAAAAATTACTTGCAGGACGCAGGCCTAGAAAGCCTTGCCTCCGCCAAAAGCGAGGCGCAAAAATTGCAGGCCGCCAAAGACTTTTTGCACCAAAACCCCGGCGCCGACTTTGAATTATTCGACGAAAAGGCGCAAAAGAAATTCGGCGCGGTGATTCTAAAGCCGGTAAAGGCTTACAAAGAGTACAGAAAAATCGTGAAGTATTTTGCCGCCCGCTCCTTGATGGAATTCTGCGGCGCGAAAAAAATCAAAAAGCTGAACGCTTCCGCCATTCAAAAAATCATGGCGATAGAGCTTTACGCAAAGTGGACCAACGCCGGCGGCCAAATAATTCCGTCCAAAAAGGTCGACGAGCTTTGCTCCAAAATCAAGGCCAAAAAAATCAATTCATGGGAAGCCGTCCACAAATTTTACGACGCTTGCCAAGACTCTTACGGCGACTGGAAGGCGCGCTACGCGGTTTATTTGTTGGAAGAGCTTTACTCGCGGAAAATCCAAGAATTCACGAAAGAAATTTTCGCCGACATAATCGCCGACGTTACGGCGGTCTCAAACGACATTTACTCTGACTCGATTTATTCGCGCAAAAAGGACTACGACGACCCCTTTAGGCAAATGACTTACGGCGACGATGACGAGATGACCGCCGTTTTGGGAAGCATTAACGACAACGTTTTCTTGCGCGACCTAAAAACGCGCACGGAAGAATTCAACGCGCGGCTGCCGCAAATCTTTAGTTAATCGAGGCCTTTATGAAACGCATTGCAATCATAACCGGCGCGTCCAGCGGAATGGGCGCGGAATTCGCGCGGCAGCTTGGAGCCGAGCCTTGCGCCGACGAGCTTTGGCTTTTGGCGCGCCGCCTTGACCGCCTAAAGGAAATCGAAAAGGCTCAAAACGAGGCCCGGCGCGAAAACCCGTCGTTGCCGCTTGCCCGCTCCTTTCAAATCGACTTGGCTGGCCGCGCGGGCGTTTCGGCATTTAACGCGCTTCTTGAAGCGGAGCGCGCCATAGACAAAAAGGAAGGCGGCTTTGAAATTTCCTTTTTGGTGAACAACGCCGGCTTTGGAACCTACGGCCCCTTTGCCGACACGCCGCTTGAAAGCGAGCTTGACATGGTTGACTTGAACGTCGTTTCGCTTACGGGAATCGCGGGCCTCGCTCTTCCGCATATGGGCCGTGGCTCCGTTTTAATCAACACGGCAAGCTTGGCGGCCTTTTTGCCGCTTGGGAATTTCAGCGTGTACGCGGCCACAAAGGCCTATGTCCTAAGCTTTAGCGTTTCGCTTGCCGCCGAGGTGGCCGACCGGGGAATAAAGGTTTGCGCCTTGTGCCCCGGCTCAGTCAGCACGGAATTCGCCGCCGTCGCGTCCAACGGCGCGCGCAAGGAAGTTTTGGGCGGGAAGAGCGTTCAAAAGACTGTGGCGCATTGCTTGGCTTCCGCCAAAAAAGGAAAGAAAATCGCCTTGTGGGCGCTAAAGTGGAAAGCCACGGCCTTTTTGTCGCGCTTTGCCGGCCGCTATTTTGGAGCCCGCTTCACTTACGTTCACTGCCCGCGCCCAAGAAGGTGAGCTATTGCGGCGCGAAAATTGTGTTCGCGCCGCAAAAGGAACGAGTCAAGGCTTTAAGCGCAGCGTGCCTTGATTGACAGCCCGCGCGAGCGGGCCGTTGAATCGTTTCCTATATCAAAATGACGCGCGCGTCATACCGTTGCTAGTTCTTTTTTCCCGCCTTTTTGTCCATGCTTTTCTTAATCATTTGGCGGGCGGCAAGGTTCATCGGATAGATTTCCAAAATCTTTTGGTACCATTCAACAGCCTTGTCCCATTTTTTTTGCCTGTAAAAAGTGTAGCCGATGGCCGCGTAAATCATTTGCGAGTCAAAAGGCTCTATTCTTATGTACTTGTCGTTCACGACGCGAATCAAGGACTTGCGGCTGGACCTCAGCTTGCAAAAGGGCCAAGGAGCGTATGCGTCCTGCGCGATAATCATGAACTGGCCCAAGCCGTTTGAATAGTCCAGCTCAACGGCTTTCTTGGCGTTGGCGCGCACTTTGAGTCCGTTGGCCAAAACGTACGCCACGTTCTTTGCCGTGCAGTTCATAGAAATCGCTTGAGCCAAAGTGGAGTAGGCGTCGCTTCCTTTTCTTATCTTGAGCGCCTCGTTGCACTTTTCAATGGCCATGTCGTAGTAGCGGCCGGCCTTTTCGTTCAGCGGTTCCGCGGAATTTGTGTCGGAAAGGTCGATGTTTTCTATTGAGGTCAAGTCGAACGTTTCCATTGTCGAAAGCGCGTAATAGTAATCCGCGCGCGCCAAGGAAATTAGCCTTGCGTATGGGTCGGAAATCTCGTTGGCCGCCGCTACGCTTTCGTCGTAAAGCTTCTTGCGCTTTTCTTCGTTGAAAATCTTGTGTCCGTAATGCGCTTCCGCAAAAGCCAATCCAGCCTCGGTGTAGGGCACGTCTCTGGGGAACTCAGACGGCAGGCGCTTGGGCGCGTTCTTCGCGTTTGCGAACTTGTCCTCTCCGTCGTCGGCTGCCATAAGGTCTGCGGCGCTTTCGCCCGACAAGTCGGCCGTGGAAAGAATTCTCTTTTTAAGCTCTTCTTCCGTCTCCGAAAAGAGGGCGCTTCCTACAAAGAGCAATAGAAGCGCGGAAATAATTTTTTTTGCGAGCAATGTTTTTTTAGCCATTTTTTTTGCCTCCGATATTGGCATCTCTTCTTTTTGCCGCGTTCTTGACTTTTTGCGGCGATTAAACTATTCTATAAAAATGCTTAATTATTTTCAAGCGGAATTCTTGTTTAACGTTTTTGTATCAATTTGCGTTCTCTCTTTGTTGTTGTATTTGCCAAGAATTCGCTATTACATTTCAGGACTAAAAACTCCAGTCAAGCTTTCAAATCCGCAAAAAAACAAGCTGGCCGTAATCGTTCCGGCTAAAGACGAAAAAGGCTTGCGGGTTCTTTTGGACAGCCTTGCCGCGCAAACATACGACAAGGATTTTTACGACACTTATGTCGTTGTTGGCCGCGACGACGACCCCAACATCGAACTTTGCAAGTCTTACAAGAACACCTACTCAAAAGTGGTTGAAAACCAAACTTGCAAGGGCCAGGCGCTCGACGGAATTTTGCAAGACCTTTTGCGCGAAAGCGAAAAAAATTACGCGGCCTTTATTATCGTCGACGCGGACAACATCGTTGACGCGAATTTCGTAATGGAAATGAACAACGCGCTCGTCTTGGACAAGCAAATCATATTGGGCAAGCGGCGCATCAAGAATTATTTGTACGGAAGAAAATACCGCTCTTGGGCGGTCAACTGCAACGCGCTCACGTACACATTCCTTGACAAAATGGGCAACTGCTTTAGAAGCGAGCGCAACATGTCCAACACAATTTGCGGAACCGGCCTTATGGTCCGCCGCGACTTGGTTCAGGAAATGGGCGGCTGGCCGTATCGTTCGATGACCGAAGACTTTGAGCTTACCGTCACCGCGCTTCTCAACAATTGGACAAGCTTTCACTACGAGCGCGCCGTCACTTACACCGAAGAGGGCGTTTCCCTTAGGAGCTGCAACGCCCGCCGCCGCCGCTGGCTTATGGGCTACGCGCAAGTCGGCGTAAAATACGGAAAGCTGGTTTCCAAAAAATTCTGGAAGTACGTCCGCGACTTTTTTTGCGGCAGCAAGGAATCAGTCGAGCGCGACCCTAAAAAGGCGGAGTTGGTTTCCGGAAATTTCTGGGGCTGCTTTGACTACTTGTTTTCTTTCATTCCCCTTTACATTTACTTTGCGGGAACGGCAATCTTGGCGCTTGTCTTTTTGGGCGACGCGGCCTACAAATTTTTTGCCCTGCAGACAATTGACTGGCTTTCCATTCGTTTTGCGGTAAGAATCCTCTTGGTCTTGTATGGAACGCTTTTCTTTTACACTGCAATCGCCTTTTTTGAGGACCGCGCCATGTACACGATTTCGCTTGGCGAAAAGCTTTTCGCGCTTTGCGTGAATCCTTTTTACATCGCGCAGTATGCCCAATTTTACATAGAGTCCTACTATTTGCTTTTGACAAAAAAGCAAGTCAAGCAAAATTGGATTCAAGTCGAACGAATGGAATCCTAGCGGAGTGAAAAATGAAATACGCAGGCGTTGAGCAGCTGCCCTACGAGGAGCAGCAAAAGAACATAAAGACCGCCGAGTCAAAAGGCAATTACAATTGCGAAATCCAAGAGCCGGACTGGCGCTTGATGCAGCGGGTCGACGAAAATTTCCAGTTCAAGCGCAAGGGCTTTTTGAACATGCTGGGAACGGCGATAATCCGTTCAAGCTTTTTTATCCTTGCCAAGCCCGGCTGCTTTTTTTTGATTGGAAGCGGCTTTAAAGGACGCAAGAATTTGCGCGGCCTAAAGAACACTGTCTTCATTTGCAACCACGTCCACAACCTTGACAACGAGATGGCGCGCTGGATGTGCTGGGGCCACAGGCTTTACATCGTCGTTGCGGAATTCAACAACATGAACACATTCTTGGGAAGCGTCATGCGAGCCGGCGGAATTTTTCCGCTAAGCCCGAATTTTGGCGCGATGAAAAAATTCACCGCGGCGGTCAACGAGGTTCTTCACACAAAGCGCGGCTCCATGCTCTTTTTCCCCGAAAAGTCTATGTGGCCTTACTACGAGCAGCCGCGCCCCTTTATGGACGGCGCCTTCCACGCCGCGGCGTTGAACAACGTTCCGGTCGTTCCGCTCTTTATCGTTTGGCGAGAGCCGCGCGGAATCGAAAAGCTTTTCTTCAAGCGAAAGCGCGCCGAAATGCGGGCGCTTAAGCCCATCTATCCCAAGCCGGAATTGAGCCGCAAGGAAAACATCGCTTATCTTCGCGACGAGGCCTTTAGGGAGCAGTGCGAGTGTTACAAAGAAGTTTACGGCCGCGAGCCTGACACTGTCAACGCCAAGTTCACCGTCGACGAGCTTTTCCAAAAGGGCTACGAAGCGTATTTAGCGGAACAAGCGGCAAAGAAAAATAAGGAATAGAGGACGCGTCCATGTCTATCAAACTTGAAGACTTGCGAAAGGAATACAAGACCGCCGACGGAACCTTGGTCCGCGCGGTCAACGGCATAAGCCTTGAAATTCCCTCCAACACAATCTACGGAATAATCGGAAAAAGCGGCGCGGGAAAATCCACCCTCGTGCGCCTTATAAGCCTTTTGGAAAAGCCCGACAGCGGCGCGGTTTACTACGACCAAAACCGGGTTGACCATCTTGAAAAGGCGGCCTTAATCGAACGCCGCAGAAAGTCGGGAATGATTTTCCAAAACTTCAACTTGTTCAGCTCAAGAACGGCCGCGGGCAACATCGCCTACCCATTGGAGATTTGCAAAACGCCGGCCGCCCAAATAAAGACTCGCGTCGAAGAGCTTTTGGAGCTTGTAGGACTAGCCGGAAAGGGCGGGGCCAAAATCAGCTCGCTTTCAGGCGGCCAAAAGCAGCGAGTGGCCATCGCCCGCGCCTTGGCCAACTATCCCGACATTCTGTTTTGCGACGAGGCCACGAGCGCCCTGGACCCGCAGACGACGCGCTCCATCCTGGACTTGATTCGCGACATCCAAAAAAAGATGAACCTTACCGTCGTGATGATTACCCACCAAATGGAAGTCGTGCGCGACGCCTGCTCGCTGGTAAGCGTTTTGGACGAAGGCCGCGTGGTGGAAGAGGGAAGCGTTTCCGACATTTTCACCCGGCCCAAAGCTGCCATTACAAAAGAGTTTATGGCCAACATCCGCGCCGCAAACTACGTCCAGTGGTCGGAAGAAAAGGGCGTTTACGTCCTGCGCTTTGAAGGCCCCAAAACCGACGAGCCGCTTGTCAGCGAATTAATAAAAAAATTCGACATAGAAGTGAACATTCGCGGCGGCGGCATTCAAGACGTTCAGAATAAGAAAGTCGGCGTTCTCCGCGCGGACATCAGCGGAAACGAATTGCAAAAGGCCGTGGCCTTCCTAAAAGAGCGCGGCGTCATCGTGGAAGAAGAATAGGAGCGGGGGAAAACAAAAATGCAAATATTCATGCTTGTTTCAAAAGCGACGCTGCAAACTTTGGAAATGGTTTTGTTCAGCGCTCTGTTCTCAACCCTGCTGGGCTTCCCCTTGGGAATCCTTCTTTGCATGACAAACCCCACCGGCATAACTCCGCGCAAAAAGCTCAACGCCGCCATTAGCCGCGTCGTCAACGTCTTGCGCTCCTTTCCCTTCATCATATTGATGATTCTGCTCTTTCCCTTGTCGCGCCTGATTTTGGGAACCAGCATCGGAACAACGGCCACAATCGTTCCTTTAAGCATCGCCGCCGCGCCCTTCGTTGCCCGCGTCATCGAAAGCGCCTTGAACGAAGTCGACCCGGAAGTGGTGCAGGCCGCCCGCGCGATGGGAAGCTCCAACCGCCAGATAATTTGGAAAGTCCTTGTGCCGGAGGCTATGCCTTCAATCGTCGCGGGAATCACGCTTACGATAATCAACTTGATTGGCTATTCGGCCATGGCGGGCGCCATCGGCGGCGGCGGCTTGGGAGACCTCGCCATTCGCTACGGCTACCAGCGCTTCCGCACTGACGTAATGTTCTGGTCGGTCGTCGTCATTTTGGTCTTGGTCGAAGTCATTCAGTTTGTCGGAACGCGAATTTCCAACAAAATGCTCGCTTCCCGGTAACTTTTGTAAAAAAAGATAATTTTTTTAAAAAAAGCGCTTGACAAAATTTCTTGCAAACGCTATAACTAAAACATAGTTTTCCGCTAGGAAATGGAGGTAATAATATGAAAAAGATTTTGTTGACAGCATTGGTTCTTCTTGCCGCGGCCAGCGTGTTCGCCAAAAAGAACAAGAAAGACGGCCCGCTCGTAATCGGAGCGACTCCCGTTCCCCACGTGCAATTGCTTGAATTGGTCAAGGCCGACGTTGAGGCCAAGGGCTTCAAGCTTGACATTCGCGAAATGACCGACTACGTCATCTTGAACGACGCGCTTGAGACAGGCGAGTTGGACGCGAACTTTGACCAACACATTCCGTATATGGAATCAACCAACAAGGACAAGGGCTACCACCTCGTCAACGCCGGCGGCGTTCACATCGAGCCGTTCGCTCTTTACTCAAAGAAGTACAAGGCGCTCGCCGACATTCCCGCCAAGGCCAAAATCGCCATTCCCAACGACCCGACCAACGGAGGCCGCGCGCTTCTTTTGCTCCAGTCAGCGGGCTTGATTACCCTTGACAAAAAGGCCGGAATCACCGCCACGCCGCTTGACGTTACGGCCAATCCCAAAAAGCTTCAGTTCATCGAAACCGACGCCGCCAGCCTTCCGCGCGTTTTGGCCGACGTTGACGCCGCCACAATCAACGGAAACTACGCCATTCCCGCGGGCCTCTCAGCCGCAAAGGACGGCCTCTTTGTAGAAGGAAAGGATTCTCCCTACGTGAACATCATCGCGGTAAAGAAGGGCAACGAAAAGGATCCCCGCGTAGTCGCGCTTGTCCAGGCCTTGCGGAGCCAGAAGGTAAAGGACTGGATCAAGAAGACATTCCCCAACGGCGAAGTCGTCGTGGCCTTCTAATTTTGAATGAAGCTAAAGCTTAAGTTCATAATTCCGCTTGCCGTTCTTTTGGCGGGCGGAATTTTTTTCTACGACTATCACTCTGCCGCAAAAATCAAAGAGATTCCTTACAAGAGCTTTTACGATCTTGTTGAAGCCAAGCGAATCGCGAGCGCGAAAATTTCCGAAGACGAAATTTTCTTTGAGGACGCGGACGGAAACCATTTTAAGACGCAAAATCCCGACAGCCCGTTTTTAAAGGAATTCTTGTTGAAGAACGGCGCCGCCGTCCAAAGCGAAAAGTCCTTCGCGCAAATCCTTTCGCTCGCGCTGGACGTTCTTTTTTACGCCGTCTTCTTCGCCATAATTTTTGGCGTGTTCAAAAAATTCATTTCGCCCAACACATTTAAAGTCGTCCGAAAAACCGGCGTCAAGTTTTCCGACGTTGTCGGCATGGACCAATTGAAGCGCGACATGGCGCAAGTCATGCAAATAATGAAAAATCCGCGCGAGTGGGAAAAGAAGGGCGTCCGCCTTCCCAAAGGCATATTGCTTGAAGGCGAGCCTGGAAATGGAAAGACGCTTTTTGCCAAAGCCTTGGCGGGCGAGGCGAGCGTCAATTTCATTCCGGCCAAGGCCACCGACTTTGAGTCTATGTTCATGGCGATTGGCCCGCTTAAAGTGAAATTGCTTTTCGCCAAGGCCCGCCGCCGCGCGCCCTGCATCGTTTTCATCGACGAGTTTGACGGAATCGGAACCCGCCGCAACTATTCGGGCAGCGCGATTGAAACGGAAAACACCCGCATCGTCACCGCTTTGTTGAACGAACTGGACGGCTTTGAGCCGACCAAGGGCGTGTTGGTCGTCGCGGCCACAAACAGCGTTCAGGCGCTGGACCCGGCCTTGATTCGCCCCGGCCGCTTTGACGCGCGCTTTAAGGTTCCCTACCCGGACATGGCGGCGCGAGTCCAGCTTGTCCAAAAATACACGCAAGCCAAAAAGCGGGCCGCCGCTTGCAGCGACCAAAAGCTTGCGGAGCTCTTTAACGGCTTCTCCTGCGCCAAAATCGAAAGCGCCCTCAACGCGGCGGCCCTGCGCGCCTCCCAAGCCGGCCGCCCCGAATTCACCCTGGACGATGTGGAAGCGGCCGCCCGCGCGTTGTAGGAAAAACAAAACGCTCCCAGTCGGCTGGCGGTCAACGGAGCCGCGTTCCGCTTGAATTTTTTTCAAGAAAATGTTAAACTATCTTCCAAAATTTTGGAGGAGCAAAATGAAAAAAATCATTTTCGCGGCGATGGGAGCCTTGGCTCTTCTCGCTTTTTCATCATGCGGCGGATCGAAAGACGCTGTAGTTAAAATCGGAATTTACGAACCCGCTTCCGGCGACAACGGCGCGGGCGGAAAGCAGGAAACTCTTGGCGCCATTTACGCCAACGAGGAAATGCCCAAAGTCAAAATCGGCGACAAGGAATACAAGGTTCAGTTGATTCGCGTTGACAACGAGTCTTCAAACGACAAGGCCGTCACCGCCGCCAGCGAACTGGTTTCAAAGGGCGTTTCTGTAGTCCTCGGCTCTTACGGATCGGGCGTTTCAATCGCGGCCAGCGACACGTTCGCCGCCGCCGACATTCCGGCCATCGGAATCACTTGCACAAACCCGCAGGTGACTTTGGGCAACGACCACTACTTCCGCATTTGCTTCCTTGACCCCTTCCAGGGAACTGTCTTGGCCAACTTTGCCGTAGACAAGTTCAAGGCCAAGAAAGCCTATGTTCTCGCCAAGCTCGGCGACGACTACTCTGTAGGACTTTCAAACTACTTCACCGAGGCTTTCAAAAAGCTCGGCGGCGAGGTTGTTTTTGAAACATTCCCCGAAGGAACAAGCGACTTTGCCGCTTACGTAGCCAACGCCAAGAACCAAAAGGCCGACGTTTTCTGCGCCCCGGTTTCAACCGAAGCCGCCGCGCTCATCATCGAGCAGGCCAACACCCAAAACTTGGGACTTCCCATTTTGGCCGGCGACACTTGGGATTCCAACGTAATCTTGGGCGCCGTAAAGGGAACCAACGTTGAAGTCAGCGTAACGACCTTCTTTGCCGAAGGCGCGGAGGACGCGGACATCGCGACGTTCGTCGCCAAATTCCGCGACTGGCTCAACGCCGACTCGTCACGCTTGACCGACAACGGCGGAAACGACATTGTCGCCGCCAACCCCGTAATGGCTTACGACGCTTACTATGTGGCTTTGGAAGCGATTAAGCTTGCCGGTTCCACAAAGGGCAGCGACATTAAAAAGGCGCTTCCCAAAGTCCGCTGGAACGGAATCACCGGCTTGATTGAATTCAACGAAATCGGAGACGCCAAGCGCGACGTCGCTTACGTCAAGAGAGCCAACAACAAGACTGGCCAGTGGGAATTCGTGGCCATTCAGTCAGTAAAGTAAGATGAACGCTGGCGCTTCTCTTCCATATATTCTCGCCGGAATTTCAACCGGCGGGCAGTACGCCTTGATCGCCATAGGCTACACAATGGTCTATGGCATCTTGCGCCTGATAAACTTTGCCCACGGCGACGTTTTTATGGCGGCGGGCTTGATATTGGTTTACGCCTCAACGGTTTTGCCTCTTTATGTTTCGATTCCCCTGATGATTTTAGTCACGGTGTTGATCGGGTTTGCAATCGAGCGCGCGGCCTACAAGCCCTTGCGGACGGCTCCAAGAATGTCTGTAATGATTAGCGCCATCGGCGTTTCTTACTTAATCCAAAACCTCGCGCTCTACGTGACGGGCGGACTTACAAAATACTATCCGCCCATTCCGTGGATCAGCGACTCAATAGAAATCTTCGGCGCTATGACAAAGCGCGTCACCGTCATAACGCCTTTCCTTACAATCGCTCTTGTCGCGGCGCTTGTCTTGCTCATCCGCTGCTCAAAAATCGGCATGGCGATGCGCGCCGTTTCGCGCGACTTTGAGACCGCGCAATTGATGGGCATAAAGCTGGACGCGGTAATCTCAACCACTTTTGTAATCGGAACTTTTTTGGCCGCTGTCGGAAGCCTCTTGTTCTTTTCAAACTACACGGGAGTCACGCCGACCGTCGGAGCCATGCCCGGCTTAAAAGCCTTTGTCGCCGCGGTCTTTGGCGGAATCGGCTCGATTCCGGGCGCGGTAATCGGAGCCTTTATCATCGGCGTTTGCGAGAACATCATCAAGGGCTTGGGCTGGACGACCTTCAGCGACGCGTTCACTTTTGTTCTTTTGATATTCGTTTTGATGTTCATGCCTACGGGCATTTTTGGCGAAAAAGCCACGGACAAGGTGTAGAGCATGAAAGATTCCAACGCCGTTTCAAAAAGCCAAAAAATCCGCGACTGGGCCGTTTCCGCGTCGTTGATAGTTTTTTCGCTCGTCTTGATTTTTGTCTTGGAGCAAGTTCTTCCCAGAACTTCGATGCTTTTCACCGTCTTAAAAAAAGGCGCCATTTACGCGCTCGTCGCCGTTTCGATGAATTTGCTGAACGGCTTCACCGGCCTTTTTTCGCTGGGGCAGGCGGGCTTTATGATGATAGGCGCCTACACTTACGCCGTCTTCACGATTCCCGTGGCTTTGCGCCCGGCGGTCTACCAATACTTTGACGGCGGCGCGATTCAGTTCGCCATTCCGGTTTTCGCGGCGCTCTTGCTCGCGGGCCTTGTGGCGGCCGTCTTCGCCTTTTTAATCGGGCTTCCCGTCCTTCACCTAAAGAGCGACTATTTGGCCATCGCCACGCTTGGCTTTGCCGAAATTATGCGCGCGCTTTTCCAGTGGGACAAATTGGGCGCGATCACCAACGGCTCAAACTTGCTTAGAAAATACCCGGTTTTCCGCTCCACGCTTTTTCCCTTTGTGGTGTCGGGAATCTGCATAGCGCTTATAGTGCTTTTGATAAATTCAACTTACGGCCGCGCCTTTAAGGCGATACGCGACGACGAAGTTGCCGCCGAGGCTATGGGAATCAACTTGGCAAGCCACAAGCGCCTGGCCTTTACGATTTCCTCTTTCTTCGCGGGAATCTCCGGCGCGCTTTTGGCGATGTTCCAAACGACAATCCAAGCCAACCAATTCAAGTCGGCGATGACCTACGAAATTTTGCTCATCGTCGTAATCGGCGGAATCGGAAGCGTCACCGGCAGCTGCATTTCTTCAATGCTTTTCATCGCCTGCTCGGAATGGTGGCTGCGCTTTTTGGACAACAACAATTTGATGATAGGCGATTTCCACGTTCCCCTTTTAAAGCCGGGCTTTAGAAAGGTCGTCTTCGCCATTGTCATTATGCTTATCGTAATTTTCTATCAGCGGGGAATTATGGGCGAAAGCGAATTTTCGCTTGCCGGAATCCGAAAGGCTTTTGCGCGCCGCGCGAAGAAGAACTCCGCCGCAAAAAATGGAGGCGCGAAATGAGCGAGCATAATCAAAACGTCTTGCGCCTTAGCGACATAACGATGCAATTCGGCGGCGTCGTCGCCGTAAACTCCCTTTCGCTTGAAATAAACAAGGGTGAAATCGTTTCCCTTATCGGCCCCAACGGCGCGGGAAAGACGACAGCCTTTAACGTGGTCACGGGAGTTTACGCTCCCACAAACGGCGCGGTTTACTTTAACGGAGAGGAAATCGTCGAAAACTATCCGCGCGGCAAAATGAAAAAGCTTTACGCGGGAACCGAGCGGGGAAAGTATTCAAAAGTGATCGAGCCTACGCCCGACAAAATCACCCGCCTTGGAATCGCGCGCACTTTCCAGAACATCCGCTTGTGGAAAAGCCAGAGCGTCTTTGACAACATCTTAATCGCAAAGCACTGCCGGCGCACGTCCAACTTTTTGACGGCCACATTCCGCCTTAACCGCGCGGAAGAAAAGCGCCAGCGCGAGGAAGTGTCGGAGCTCCTTAACATATTCGGCCTTTACGACGTTAAGGACGAATTGTGTACCTCGCTCCCGTACGGCCAGCAGCGGCGGCTTGAAATCGCGCGCGCTCTTGCCACAAAGCCGCAGCTTTTGCTGCTTGACGAGCCGGCCGCGGGAATGAACCCGCAGGAAACTTTGGAGTTGACTGAGTTCATCCAGCAAATCCGCGACGACTTTAGGCTGACGGTCTTTATGATTGAGCACCATATGGATTTGGTAATGAACATCTCCGACAGAATTTACGTCTTGAATTTCGGCGCGCTCATTTCAAAGGGAACGCCCGCGCAAGTTCAAAGCGACCCGGCCGTAATTTCCGCTTATTTGGGGGAGGACAAGAATGCTTGAAGTCAACAACCTTTCCGTTTCTTACGGCGGAATCAAGGCCTTGCGCGGAATCAGCCTCAAGGTGGAAGACAAAAAAATCGTTTCGCTTATCGGAGCCAACGGCGCGGGAAAGTCCACGCTGCTTAGAACAATCAGCGGCTTGGTCAAGGCGCAGTCAGGAAGCATAAAATTTGACGGCGAAGAAATTCTTGGCCTTTCAATCGACAAGGTTTGCAAAAGGAGAATCGCGCTTTCGCCGGAAGGCCGCCGCGTCTTTACAGACCTTACAGTGGCCGAAAACCTAAAAATCGGCGCGTATCTTAGAAACGACAAGGCGGAAATCGCCAAAGACCTTGAATGGGTTTACGAGCTTTTCCCGCGCCTAAAGGAGCGCAGTTGGCAGTTTGCCGGAACCCTTAGCGGCGGCGAACAGCAAATGCTCGCAGTCGGCCGCGCGCTTATGAGCCGGCCCAGGCTTTTGATGATGGACGAGCCTTCGCTTGGCTTGGCGCCATTGATCGTTCAGCAAATATTTTCGATAATCGAGGAAATCAACAAAAAGGGCGTGACGATTTTGCTCATCGAGCAAAACGCCAACATGGCGCTAAAGGCGGCCGACACCGCATACGTTTTGGAAACCGGCGAAATCACCCTTAGCGGAAGCGGCGAGTCCCTCTTGGCCGACGAAAAAGTCCGCGAAGCCTACTTGGGAAAAAGCCGCTCCTAGACCGCTCCAACTCACGGCGCGAGCTTGATGTCTTTGAGCGCGAAGCCGTTCGCGGACGCGGAGTTTCCGTTTTCAAAGACCAGCGCGTCCACAAGCGCCCAGTCAAACTTTCCTTCGCTGTTTTTCCAAGCGTTTTCCTTTGTCGACCAGCCGCCAATGTCCGCCATCTTTTGCAAGGGAACGGAAACTTTATGCCATTCTCCGTCAGCCTTGAACTCGGCCGCCTTTATGTTTTTTGCGGCTCTCCACGGAAATGTTTTGCTTTGCGCGTCCCTAAAATAAACTGAAAGGTCCAATGCCTTGTCCCGGCTCTTAATCATAAACTCAAGGCGCGCGCCGGCGGCCGCAAGGCCGCCGAGGTCGCTTGCCTCCCCAAACGAAAAGACTAGGCTGCCGTGCGGCAGCAAGCTCTTAAAAAGGACGCATTTTTGCCCGTCGTCTTCTTTGGAGGCAAGCGAGCCGTCAACGCTCCAAGCGTTGACGCGCGCCAGTCCCGCCGAACCGTTTTTGTAAATGGTCCAGTCGCCGCTCTTCCGCGCCTGGCTGTACCAGCTTTCGCCCTTGCCCGCCGGGACCTTAAATCCCATCGCCTCGACCACTTCCTTGTTCAAGTCTTCGGGAAAGCGCGTTTCGCTGGTGGACTTGAACACGCCGAATTCCTGGATGTAGTCCCAGCTTGTCCTGCAAATGTTTCGCTCGTCCATCCAAGCGCATTTTAGCCGGTACCAGTTGGCGCGCTCGGCGGGGTCGGCGTAAACCATCGAAACGCCAAACTCGTTGCACATAAGGGCGCAATTGCGCTTGTTGGCAAATTCAACCGCCTTGTCCAGCGGAGCGCAAAGGTTTTCTTTTACCGAATCCTTTTGGTAGTTTTTATAGTAGTTTCTCGCGCTTTCGCTCGCGCCGTTGGGCAGCTTGGGCATCTTTTCCTTGGAGTAAGGGAAGGGAATGCCGGTGACTTTTTTTAGGTCGGTCCAGGGCGCTCCTTGGTGGGTGAACAAAAAGGGCGTGTAGTCGTGGAAGTTGTAAATCAAATTTTCGTCGGCGTAGTCGGGCAGGGCCAGCATTGAGGCCAGCGAATTCCAGTCGCCTCCGCCTACAACCACAAGGCGGCTTGGGTCCACCGCGCGGATCGCCTTTAAAACGTTCCCCTGTATTTTTCCCCACTTTTTTATGTCGCCTGAAATGTTCCCCGTGGCAAAGTGCGGTTCGTTCATGATTTCGTAGACGACGTGGCTTGCCTTTCCCTTGTAGCGCTGGGCGATTTGGGGCCAAACTTTAAGCAAAACCTGCTCGATTTTTGGGTTGGTCTTTGAAGAGCCGTTGCAGTCGTTGTGAAAGTCCAATATAAGGAACATTCCAAGCTCGCCCGTCCATTCAATGGCCTTGTCAAGCATCTCGAAGCATTCCTGCGAAACCTTGTGTTCGGGGGCGCCTTCGTTCCATATTTCAAACCAAACTGGCAGGCGGACAGCCTGGACCCCCATGCTTTTTATGTTCTCAAAGTCCTTTTTTCCATATAAAAGAACGTTCAGCCTGCTGGACTCAAGCCAGACCGGCATGTTTATTCCCTTGGAAAAGGGGAGCGTCTTTTGGACTTTTTGCGCCTGCGCGGACAATCCCGTTCCGCATAAAAGCAGAGCCGCGAACAATATAGAAAGAATTTTTTTCATAAGGCCTCCTTTGCAATCTGCCTTTTTAATTGTAGCGCCTTTTCCAATTTTTTCAATTAAAATTTTTCAAAAATTCGTTTGACAAAATGGCGCAGTTTGCGTTATAATATCATAATTATTATTGCGAATAAAAAAATTCCGATAAGAAATCAAGGAGTTCTGAATGAAAAAAGGCATATTTGTCCTTGCCAGTCTGTCCCTCCTTTTGGCATTCGGTTCAGCGGCTTTCGCCCAGCCGAATTCTAAAAGCGTAGTGACAATAACTATCGATGATTTTGACAAAATTGGCAGCCAGGACTTGCCAATGTGGGAACACGGAAAATGGGTCAGGACCAGCTGGAATTGGGCCTTCCAGGCCAGCCGCTTTGTGGCGGAAGGCTATCCTGTAATGCAAACATTTGAGGCGATTCCCAACTCTCTTCGCGTTCTTCGCACGAGCGAGGAAAAGCCCACCGTTTTGGGCCTTAAGACCAAGTTCAACCGCAAGGGCGACAACTGGTTCGAGCTTTATCCCACAAAGGACGACAAGCCCTTTGAGATTCCCCTTGAGGGAACCGTGACCCACTTTGACTTTTGGGTTTGGGGCGCGCACTACTTGTATTTCTTGGACATGCTGGTTCGCGACGCGGACGGAACAGTCCACATTCTTCCCGCCGGAAACTTGGCTTTTGACGGCTGGCGCAACGTCATCGTAAAGGTGCCCGGCTACATCCGCCAGCACTCGCGCCTAAGAAGCGGCCCGGCCAAGATGACTTTCGTTGGCTTCCGCGTTACGACAGACCCCGCTGAATACGTTGACGACTTTATGGTTTACTTTGACGACATCAAGTACACCACATACACGCTTTCCAACATTTTCGACGGCTACGAGCTTCAGGACGCCGATTTCGGCGACGGTTCAAATGAATCTTCGTCAGGCTCTTCAGGAGAGGAAAAATGAAAAAGATAATTACTGCCGCATTGACTTTCGCCTTGGCCGCGGGCTTTGTTTTTGCCCAAGCCGACAGCCAGGGAAATTCCAGCTTGGCCGACCCCAACCCCAACAATGTTGGAGCGGACTCAGCCGCCAGCGCCTTGCGCGAAGTTTCTTTGGACAAATTTGAGCGCGACGGCTCTTGGAACATTCACATTTCTCCCGACGCCGGCTTGGCCACAATCCGCTTGTTCGAGGGAAGCCCCGCCGCCAAGAGGACTCTTGAAGGCGAAGAGGAGCAGGTTGACACCCACGCTTTGGGCTGCAAGATTGAATTCTACCGCCGCGGCGTAAACTCAATCTACATCACGGCCGTCCGCCCGATTCCGATTGAAGGAATCACAAAGACTGTAAGCGTTTGGATTGCCGGCCGCAACCAGAACCACGACATTTACCTTTTGGTTCAGGATTACTTTGGACACGACTTTGAGTTGTATCTTGGAAACCTTGGCTTTAGCGGATGGAAGCGCCTTCAAGTGGCCGTTCCGCCGTCAGAGGACGGAGAGCACGGAATCGTTCAGTCAAGCGCCTACCACGGAGACAGGCCTGGCTTGCGCATCCGCGGCTTTAGAATTGACTGCAACCCGGTTCTTGCCCGTGGCCGATACTTTGTTTACTTTGACGACCTTCGCGCCGTTACCGACCTTTACGACATGGAAAACCGCGACGAAGACGACATGGTCGACAACTGGTAATATAGGTTCTTAACCAATAAGGGCCGCCCGCAAAATAGGGCGGCTTTTTTATTGGCTTTAACATTGGTTGCTGTAAAGAAACAAGCGGCGCGAAGGAGTGGGGGCGGCTTGCGAAAACACTTTGTTTGCGCCTGCCGCGTTAGCGGCAGACGTAAATAGTTTCAAGGCGCAAACAATGTGTAGCGACGATATCTAGCGGTTTTGCAAGCCGACACACGACTGGGAGCCGCTTTTTTTTGGAGGAGGTAATATGTTTGAGCAAGTGAAATTGGATTATGCTTACGGCGCTTTGGAGCCGACAATTGACGCTTTGACGGTGGAAACTCACTATTCAAAGCACCACGCCACCTACACAAAGGCCTTTAACGAGGCGGTTCAAAAAGCCGGATTGGAGGGAAAGTCCGCCGAAGAAATCTTGGCCGGCCTTGATTCCGTCCAGGACGAGGCTCTCCGCAAGGCCTTGCGCAACAACGGCGGCGGCTATTGGAACCACAACCTGTATTTTGCCGCGCTGGGCGGAAAGGGCGGCGTTCCCGCAGGCGCTTTGGCCAAAAAAATTGACGAGGCCTTTGGCTCGTTCGACGCATTTAAGGAAAAGATTTCCGCGCTCGCCGTCGGACAGTTCGGCTCTGGCTGGGCGTGGCTTAGCGTTAAAAAGGACGGCTCGCTTATCCTAAGCCAAAGCGCGAACCAAGACAACCCGATTAGCCTTGGAAGCGGCGACCAGCCGATTTTTTGCATTGACGTTTGGGAGCACGCCTACTACCTAAAGTACAAGAACCTCCGCGCCGCCTACGTTGCCGACCTTTTTAACGTTGTTGACTGGAACAAAGTCGCCGCGCTTTACGAAGCGGCACATTGAGATATTGCGGCGCGATAATCTTATTCGCGACGCAAAACGGCTGAGTCAAGGCCTAGAGCGAAGCGCGCCTTGACCAGACGTAGAAGAACGCGCGGCCCTCGTGCGGGACGCGTATTATTAGGCTCGCCTTGCGCAAGAGCCAGAGCAAGAGGTTCGCGTGAGGCGCGGCCTCTTTTTTTTGCTCGGCGATGAACGCGTCGCGAATTGTGGCGGCGCTAAAGGGCTCGGCGTCGGGGCGCAAGGCCGCGCGGGGCAGCAGGGAAAGCCAATCTTTTTTTCCGCAAAGCTTGTATGTGGCGCCGATTGTCAAGAGCGCCTTGTCGGTTTTTTGCCATGATTTTTTAAAGCGCCGCCGCTTGTTCTTGGACTGTTGGGCTTCTTCGGACTGGACGCGCTTTTCCGCCATCGTTATTTCCGGCATAAGGATTGAAAGCTTTTTGTCGCAAAGAAATTCAGCGAGCGAAGTGAATTCGCGAAGCTCCGACCAAAGGCTTTCTTTTTTGGGGCTTTTGCGGCGCGAAATAAGGGCGCCGTCTTGGCCGTAAGTTTCTATCGTTTTTTGGGCGATTATCGGGTGGACCACCATGACGCGCCGGCCTTCTTTCAGCAGCCAGTGAATTTTTTCTTTTAGCGCGCCTACATTCTTTGTTTGAATTTCAACGACTCTTTTGTCCGGGCAGACTAAATCGCAATACCAGCGGCCCAGTTTTACCTCTTCTTGCGCGGAAAATTGGACGGCGTAAAAGGTCTTTAGCGCCTTGTGCAATTGGCTTTCATTCAGCGTATTTATCATAAAAAACTATACAGTAGGCTAGTTATTTTTTATTAAATAACAAAATTTTTAACATTATCGGCGCTTTTTTTAGTTGACATTATCAAATTTTAGGGTAAAATGGTCATAAAGTGGATTTTTGTGGTAAAAAGTGGAATTTTGTGGCATGAAAGGTTTGACGGGCGAGTATTCGACAACATTGGACGAAAAGGGAAGAATTTCTCTTCCGGCCAAAATTAAGGCCGCGCTTGACTGCGCCTCCTTGGTCGTTACCCGCGGCTTTGACAAATGCCTTTGGCTTTTTACTCCCGACGAATGGGAAAAAATCAGCTCTTCAGTTATGGAAAAGGCTTCGCCCTTTAATCCGAATCACCGTTCGGTTTTGAGGCATTTGATTTCGCCCGCCACGGAGATAGAGATTGACAAGAGCGGCCGCCTTTCCATAGCGCAAACCTTGCGCGAAAGCGCCGGGCTTACAAAAGACTGCGTTCTTTTGGGCGTTGACAAGTACATGGAGCTTTGGGACGCCGAGAGCTACGAAAAGTATTTGGAGGAGAACGCTTCTTCAATTGACAGCGCGGCCGAGGAATTGGGCGCGATTGTGTTTTGAGAATTTTGCCATCAGGCAATAATGGGTGGGAAAAAATGACGCCGGTTCATACGCCGGTTCTCTTGGCGGAATGTTTGGAGGAACTTTCGCCGGTCGGAGAGCCGTATGAAAAAAACGCTTTTATGATTGACTCGACTTTAGGGGAAGGCGGTCACAGCGAGGCGTTTTTGCGGATGTATCCGGGTCTTAGCCTTTGCGGCGTTGACGCTGACCAAGCGATTCAAGCGCGCGCGAAGGAGCGCCTCGCCGCTTTTGGCGAGAGGGCGCGTTTTTACAACGGGTGGTTCAACGATTTTTATTCAAGCTATCCCGAAGATTTGCCTAGGCCGAATTTGATTTTGTTCGACTTGGGCATTTCGATTTTTCATTACGAGCTGTCGGGGCGGGGCTTTTCGTTCAGAAGCGAAGAGCCGCTGGACATGAGGATTGACCCGTCAAAGGGAAGAAGCGCCGCCGACATCGTTAATGAAACAAACGAGCGCGATTTGGCCGACTTGATTTACCTTTACGGCGAAGAAAGGTTGAGCCGCCGCATTGCCGCCGCGATTGTCCAAGCGCGCTCTTCCGCGCCGATTGAGACGAGCGCCGCGCTTGCGCAAATTATCGAGGCGGCGGTCGGCGGACGCTACGCGCGCGAAAAAATTCATCCGGCCACAAGAACTTTCCAGGCCTTGCGGATTGCGGTGAACGACGAGTTGGGGCATTTGCCGCGCGCTTTGTTCGACGCCTTTAAGGTTTTGGAGCCGGGCGGCAAGATGGGCGTTATCACTTTCCATTCCCTTGAGGACAGGATAGTGAAAGGCTTTTTCCGCAACTTGGGAAAAGAATGCGTTTGCCCGCCCAGCGCGCCAAAGTGCGTTTGCGGCGGAAGGGCTTGCGCCGAGCTTTTGACAAGAAAGCCGCGCGGCCCCAGCGACGAAGAGATTAAAAGAAATTCGCCGTCAAGAAGCGCCAAGCTTAGGGCGGTTAGAAAGATAAGGGACGCGGAGGAAGTCCGCATGGTTGTTGGATTGGAGGAAATATGAAAGGCCGCGATTTGTTTTGGAAAATTTTTGTCATTGTCTGCGCGGCCTTGGTTCCGATTTTGTTCGCGCTCAACGCCGTTCAAGCCGACCGCTACATGAAGGCCCAGAACGAGATAAAGGCGCTTGAGCAAAAGCAAGTTGAGCTGGTGGAAGAAAACAAGCGCTTGATAACGGACATAAGTTTGCTTTCAAGCGGAGAGCGAATAGGCAAGATTGCCGAAGAGGAGCTTGGCATGCGCAAGGCCGAGTCTGAAGAAATTGTGCGCGTGGAGATGCGCCGCTGAAAAGCGGCTCTTTGGGTTTTAAAATGGGTGGGAACGGAAATCTACAGGCAAAAGACTCTCTCATGTCCTTTGACGAGCTGCTGAAAAGCGTGTACGGAAAGTACATCGGCTTTGCTCGCAATCAGGACATTTTTGTCTTTTCTTCTGTCACCACAGACAGCCGCGCCGTAAAGCCCGGAAGCCTTTTTGTTCCCCTCATCGGAGAAAACCAAGACGGGCATAAATACATTCCGGCCGCGCTTGAGGCTGGCGCCACGGCCGTGTTTGTGACCAATTCGGTTTACGAAAAAAATTCTGAATATTACTTTAAGCTTGCGAGCGAAAATTTGGACAAAACTTTCATCGCGGTTGAAAACAACATGAAGGCTTTGCAAGACGCGGCCCGCGCCTATGTCCGGAAATTTCCAAACCTTATAAAAATCGGAATCACCGGTTCCAGCGGCAAGACGACGACCAAAGAAATTTTGGCTTCCGTCTTGCGGCAAAAATACAAGGTGGTCGCCACCGAAGGAAACTTTAATTCTGAAACAGGCTTGCCGCTTAGCGTCTTTAACATTCGCGCGGAACACGAGGCCGGCGTTTTTGAAATGGGCATGAACCGCGAAAATGAAATTGGCGAGATTGCCCGCGTGCTTGAGCCGAATTACGCGATAATAACGAACATTGGAACAGCGCACATAGGAATCCTTGGAAGCCGCGAAAACATCGCGCGCGAAAAGCGAAAGATTTTCTCTTACATAAAAGAAAACGGCGCGGCCTTTGTTCCAGCCGACGACGATTTTGCCAATTTCATTTCGGAAGGCGTAAAGGGAAAGGTCGTCCGTTTTGGAAAGAACGTTCCCGAATCGGAAAGCGGCGTTAGCTTTATAAGCAACGACGGCTTGGCCGGAACGCGCTTTGCCATTGACGGCGTTGAGGCGCGCTTGAAGGTGCCGGGCATTTACAATTACACCAACGCGCTCGCTTGCGTCGCATGCGCGAAAATTTTGGGCCTTGGCTCGGAACAGATCCGCGCGGGCGTTGAGGCTGTTGAAAGCGTGAACGGACGGAGCAGCGCCGTCATAATAAATACAAAAAAGAATTCCAAGGGAGAAAGCAAAAAAGTTATGTTGATGTATGACTGCTACAACGCGAATCCAGATTCAATGGAAAAGGCGATAAATCTTTGCGGCTCGCTTGAAATAAAGGGACGGATGATTTTTGTTCTGGGAGACATGAAAGAGCTTGGCGAAACTTCCGCCGAAGAGCATTCGAGAATCGGCGCTTTGGCGACTTTGAGCAAGCCCGACTTGATTGTTTTTGTAGGCCCGGAAATGGAAAACGGCGCCAAGGCCGCCAAGCTTTCGGGCTTTGACAACGTCCAGTATTTTTCGAGCGCCGACGTTGACGCCGTTAGCGCTTTCATCTTGGATTACGCCAAGGACGACGACTTTATTTTGCTTAAAGCTTCCCATTCAATGAACTTTGACATGATAGCGAAAAAACTTGATGCAAGGGAGGCTTTGTCGGCTTAAAATGAGCGGATACACTTTTTATCCTGACAAGCCTCTTTCTCAATACAAAAAAAGCGACACCGGCTTGATTGTCTCAATCATTTTGATGTGGGGCATAGGAATCGGCGCTCTTTACGTTTGCTCGGCCGCTTACTGCTCGAAAGTTTTTGGCGACGAGTTTTTGCTTGTGAGGCGTCAGCTTTTCGCGAGCGCCGTGGGGCTTGCGGGGCTTTTGTTCTTTGCCTTCGCGCCGCTTTCAAAAGTAAGGAAGATTCTTCCGCTTGTAATGCTTGTGTGCGTCGTCCTTTTGCTGGCGACTTTTGTTCCCGCGTTTAACGAAGAGCGCAACGGCGCCAAGCGCTGGGTCAAGCTGCCTTTCTTTAGGTTTCAGCCTTCGGAGTTGGCGAAATTCGCGCTGGTCCTTTACTTGGCGAATTTCTTTGACAAGTATCAAAAGGAAAGGGATTCGGACGAGCGGAGCGTTTTTCCCGCCGTTGTCGTCATGACGCTTTTTGTTTCGCTGATTTTCGCTGAAAAGGATTTTTCGACGGGCTTGTTCTTGTTCTTGATTTGCCTGCTTTTGTTTTTTGTGAGCGGAATAAAAACTTTGTGGTTGATTCCGATGGCGGCGATTGGGCTGCCCGCTTTGGCGATGATGATTGTCTGGGAGCCTTACCGCATGGAGCGCATCGCCGGCTACTTGCATCCTGAGCAGTTCAGCCAGGGCGTGAACTACCAAACGAACGCTTCGCTTAGGGCGATCGGCGCGGGCGGCTTTTGGGGGCAGGGAATCGGAAACGGGCTTACAAAATTGAATTCGATTCCCGAAGTGCAGGCCGACTACATTTTTGCCGGCTGGACAGAGGCGATGGGCTTTGTGGGCGTGGCGCTCTATTTTGTGATTTTGTGCGTCTTTGCGTGGCGCGCCTTTAAGAGCGCCTTTGTTTGTCCTGACCGTTTTGGCGCGATTGGAACATTCGGCTGCATGGCGATAATTTTCTTTCAGTCTCTGGCGAACGTTTCTGTCGTTTGCGGAGCGATACCTTCTACTGGAATTCCCCTTCCGTTTTTTAGCGCGGGAGGCTCTTCGATGATAGTGACCCTTTGCATGTGCGGCTTTATGATTAACGCGGCGCGGGGCGGGTGCGATTCAAGCGAGGAAACGGAAAATGACGAAAGCGACGATGGCGCTTTGGAAGTGTTGAACGAGGCGGGCGTGTATGAGCGACTATAGCGCGGTCAGCGAATTTGACCAATTCATAATAAACAAAAGGCCTGCGGAAAAGAGCGACGACAAGTTTTTCCGCGCGATAAAAATTGTGGTGGGCGTTTTGTGCGGCCTCTTGGCGATTGAAATTTTGCTTTACAAGTTTGTCCAGCCCAGCGCTCGCGCTCCGCGCTTAGTTTACTCTGGTCTAAAAAATTACACCGCCGAGGACTTGCAAAAAGAAATCGCCGGGTTGCGCTTGGGAAATTTTTACACGATTGACATTGCTGCTTTGGCGGCGCGCGTTTCTGCCATAAGCGGAATTGAGTCGGTTGAGATTGAAAAGCGCTTTCCGGACAAAGTCATAATCAAGGCGCATGAGCGCGAGCCTGTCGCCCTTGCATTTGTGAGCGACGGCGGAAAAACCGTTCCTGTTCAAATTGACAAAAACTGCGTTTTGTTTGAGTGTCCTAACTTTGAGTCGGACGGGTCAGTTCCTATTGTGTCGGGCCTGCCGGTCGAATTCCTTTCGGGCGGAATGAGAATTCCCGCAAAGTACAGAACTCTGATTGACCAAATTGACAAAATACGCTCGCTTCCGCAAAAGTATTTCGCCGCCGTTTCCGAAATTTGCGTTCTTCCCAAAAAGTACGGCAACTACGAATTGATGATAATTCCGGTAAATTCGCGGGCGCGCGTTTTGACCGACAGAGTCTTGAATGAAGAGGCTCTTCAGTATATGATGGTAGCGCTGGAAGTTGTAAATTCAATTGAGCCCAACGCCACCGAAATTGACTTGCGTTACGGCTCGGTTTCTTACAGAACGCCGCATGGAGGAAATCTTGAGTGATATAATTGTCGGCCTTGACATTGGAACAAGCGCCGTTCGCGTCGCGATTGGAGAAGTTACA
>CADCCO010000018.1 GCA_902799965.1 uncultured Spirochaetaceae bacterium | reverse complement strand
CCGCTACGGCGCCAAATAGATTCTTTTTCATGCGAATCCTCCAATTCGATTATTTTTTTTCTTTTTCAGGAACTCTGGCCTAGAACCAGTATTCCAAAACCGCAGTACATACAACAAGTTTTTAGCCATAAATACTATTCATATATTCAGTATCATCAACAAGGCTTCCGCATTGCAAACGATTAAAAAACGCGGGCAAAAGGGGCGGGAGCCGCGCCGAGCGCAAAACCTTGCTGGGCCCCGCCTATAAAGCCCGCGTATTTTGTTGTCTCTCTTGACAGAAATTCGCAAAATGATAGAATGAGCGGTATGAAAAATTTTGAAAAATTCGGGCTAAGGGTTCCTGAAATTCTTTTGCCCAAAAAATTCGACGCCAAAACTTGGTGCGCGGTGGCTTGCGACCAATACACGCAGGACAAAAATTACTGGGAACAGGCCCAAAAAACCGCGGCCGGCTGCCCTTCCACCTTGAATTTGATTTTTCCCGAAGTTTACTTGAACGATTCCGGCAAGGCGGAACGAATTCAGAAAATAAAAGAAACGATGGCAGCCTACATAAACGGCGGCGTGTTCGCCCCCCCGCAACGAATGATGGTTTACCTTGAGCGAACGACCGCCTACGGACGGACGCGCCGAGGCCTTGTTTGCGCCCTTGACTTGGACAGCTACGAATGGAAGCCATTTTCCACGGCGCTTGTCCGCGCGACGGAAGCCACAATCCTAGAGCGCATCCCGCCCAGAATGGAAATCCGCCGCGGCGCCCCGCTGGAACTTCCGCACATAATGCTTTTGGCCAACGACCCCGCCCACATTTTTATAGAAGAAATTGGCAAAAAAATCGCCGCCCGCGGAGACGCGCCCCTTTACCAAGGCGACTTGATGCAAGAAAGCGGCTCCGTAAAAGGCTGGGCGGTGGAATCCGACGGCGACCTAAAAGCCGCCTCCGACGCGCTGCAAAAGCTTTTTGACGCGGGAACAAAAGACGGCTCGACATTTTTGTTCGCGGTCGGCGACGGAAACCATTCGCTTGCCACGGCAAAAGCCGTTTGGGAAGAAGAAAAAAAGCGCCTGCAAGAGTCCGGCGCTTCGGCGGAGCAAATTCATGAAAGCCCCGTCCGCTTGGCGCTTGTCGAAATCGTGAACATTTACGACCAAGGCTTGACATTTGAGCCGATTCACCGCGTCGTTTTTAAAGCCGACATTCCTGCCCTCTTGAATTTCCTAAAAGAAAAGCTGGACGGAACGCTTGTTCAAGTCCAAAGCGAATCGGAGCTTGAACAAAAAGTCAAGGCTTCCGCGAACACATTCGGCTTTTACTGGAAAGAAGGCGGAGCGCAAAAAATCGCCGCGCTAGAAACAAAGATAAGCGACTTGGCGGTAAGCCGCCTGCAGCCCGCGCTTGACGAATTCCTAAAAAGCCAGGCCGGCGCGGAAATCGACTACATTCACGGCGCGGAAGAAATTTTCCGCCTTGGAAAAGAAGACGGCGCTTTGGGCGTTTTGCTTCCGCCGGTTGCAAAGGACTCTTTCTTTGACACAATCGCGCGGCTTGGCCCCCTGCCCCGCAAAAGTTTTTCGATGGGAGAGGCAAGCGAAAAGCGCTTTTACCTTGAAGCGCGCCGCCTCTTTTAGCCGCCTGTCACCCCGAACTTGTTTGCGTTCCGCTTTGCTAGATGAAATTCATTCAACTGCGCTCTTTCGAGCGCTGGCAATCGGGGGCTCTTTTAGGCTTGCGCGTCCTTGACGGCGGCGGCGGCCATTTTGTAGGAAAAACCCGCGCGGACCATTGAGGCCATCAGTTTTTCGCCTTCAAGGCCGCGGGCCAAAAACTTTTTGGCGGCGGCGCGGCAAATTTCCTCTTCGTCAAATTCGCTAAAAAAGCCGTCAACCGCGTCTTTTGAAACTTCCTTGCTTATTCCCCGCGCCGCCAATTCCGACAAAAGCCGGCTCCTGCCCTCGTAGTGGCCAATGCGGCGGGAATTAAGCCAGGCTTGGGCAAACCTTTCATCGCTTAAAAGGCCTTTTTCTTCCAAGGCATCTAAAACGCCCGAAACTATTTCCTTTCCGAAGCCTTTTAAAATCAACTTCCTTTCCAAGCCGGCGCGGCATTGCTCGCAGCGGGCCAAAAGCGACAAGGCTTTTTGCAAAGCGGCGGCCGTTTCCGTGGAGGAAGAGCTTTGTTGAATTTCGGCGGGATTTTCTTGGCATTCCATACAATTTTCGCGCAAAAAAAAGCCCCCGCCAAGGCAGGAGCTTTTGTCCAATCGAACGAGCGATTAGCGCTTGCTGAACTGGAAGCGGCGGCGGGCGCCCTTCTGTCCGTACTTTTTGCGTTCAACCATGCGGCTGTCGCGTGTAAGGTAGCCGTTGGCCTTGAGCGCTGTGTGCGTGTCTTGGTCAACCTGCAGCAAAGCGCGGCTGATTCCGTGCAAGCAAGCGTCAGCCTGACCGTTCAAGCCGCCGCCCTGCACTGTAATCAAAATGTCAAACTTGTTGTCGTTTGAAGTCACCAAAAGGGGCTGGTGAACCACGCGAACCTGCTCCTGCGTGGCAAAGTATTCCTTTACGTCCTTTCCGTTAACGACGATTTTGCCAGAACCTTCGCGCAAGAAAACGCGGGCTGTGGCTGTCTTTCTTCTTCCTGTTCCGATAGCGATATTTTTTGTGCTAGCCATTTTCATTCTCCTCTACTCAGACTTCAAGCGGCTTGGGATTCTGCGGCGTGTGCGGGTGCTCCGCTCCGGCGTAGATTCTGAAGTTCTTGCACAAGCGGCGGCCAAGAATTCCGCCGGGCAACATACCCTCAATGGCCAAGCGCATCGGGTCTTCCGGATGGCGCTGCAAAAGCTTTTCGTATGTGAAAGTCTTGAGGCCGCCAACAAAGCCTGTGTGGTGGTGGTAAAGCTTGTCGGTTTCCTTGGCGCCTGTAACGACAGCCTTGGCCGCGTTGATTATGATTACGAAGTCGCCCATCTCCTGGTTGGGAGTGAAAGTGGGCTTATTCTTTCCACGGATGACAGAGGCGGCCTTGGCGGCAACGCGTCCGAGCGGCTTTCCTTCCGCGTCGATGATGTACCACTGGCGAACCTGGTCCTTTTCATTAACAAAAATAGTTTTCATTTTAAAACCCTAAAATAAAATTTTCGCGCGCCGCAAATTCTGCATCAAATCTGCGCCGCAACCAATGATGAGCAGTCATTGGCCGTACGGGGAATAATATAATATGAAATTTATTGAATTTAGTCAATAGTATGCGCGCGATATTCCGCATTTCAAACGATAAAAAAACGCGCAGCGGGAAGGCCGGACGGCGAGAACTTATGAACGTTAAGTTAATCTCTTTGCCCTATAAGTTCATCGTTCGCAGCCGTTCGGATTCCCGCGAGAGCGTTTTTTGTTGTCTTTCCATAATGCGGAATGCCAAGCGTTCCGTTTGACTTTTTGCGCTTACTCATTTATAATAGTAAGAATGGCGTTACTAGAAGGCTCGCCCCTGTGGGCCGGCATTGACATCGGAAGCACAACCACAAAGCTAGTTGTTTACGACCCGACCGCAAAGCAAATTCTCCACTCGCAATACAAGAGGCACCACGCCGCTCAAAAAAAGAGCGCGTTAGAGGCACTGCGCGACCTGGCCCAAAAGTTCCCCGGCAAAAAATTCAAGCTTGCAATGACGGGAAGCGGCTCAAAGCCTGTCGCCAAAATTCTTGGCCTTCCCTTCGCGCAAGAAGTCGTGGCCAATTCCATCGCGCTCAAAAAAAGCTACCCCAACGTCAACACGGCCATAGAGCTGGGCGGCCAAGACGCAAAGATGATTTTCTTCAGCCGCGAAAACGGCGAGCTTAAAACCCGCGACATGAGAATGAACGGAAGCTGCGCGGGCGGAACCGGCGCCTTCATCGACGAGGTCGCCTCAATCCTAAAAGTTCCTATAGAAGAATTTGACGAGGTGGCCTCGCGCGGAAAATGCGTCTACGACATTTCGGGCCGCTGCGGAGTTTACGCCAAGACAGACATTCAGCCCTTGCTGAACTCAGGAATCGCAAAAGAAGACTTGGCCCTCAGCGCCTTTCACGCGATAGCGAAGCAGACAATCGGAGGCCTAAGCCAAGGCCTTGACATTTTGCCGCCGGTCGCCTTTGAAGGCGGGCCGCTCACGTTCAACAAAACTCTTGTCCGCGTTTTTTCAGAAAGGCTGAACCTGTCTCCCGACCAAACAGTGATTCCGCAAAACCCGGAAACGATAATCGCGCTGGGAGCCGCGCTTTCGCTTGAAACTTTGTTCGCGAACTTTGAGCAAAAAAATTCGCTGGAAGACTTGATTCGGCTTTTGGAAGAAGACTTGGCCAAAAAGCAAGAGGCCGCGAGCGGAGCCAAGCCCTTTTTTGACAGCGAGGAAGAAAAGGAAAAATTTTTCAAGAGGCATCTTAAAAAGCGGCCTAAGGTTTACGCGTTCGCGCCCGGCGAAAAAGTCCGCGCCTACCTTGGAATAGATTCCGGAAGCACCACAACGAAATTTGTCCTGCTCGACGAAGACAGGCAAATCATCGACTGGTTCTACGCTGGCAACGAAGGCGACCCGCTTGTGGTGGCCAAAAAGGCTTTGATTGAAATGCGCGAGCGCTACAAGGCGCAGGGCGTCGGCCTTGAAATTTTGGGCGCGGGCTCCACCGGCTACGGAGAGCTTTTGTTCAACAAGGCGTTCAACACGGACTACCACGTGGTGGAAACGGTGGCGCACGCAAAAGCGGCCAGCCACTACATCGGCGACGCGGACTTTATCCTTGACATCGGCGGCCAGGACATGAAGGCCATTTGGCTTAGTGGCGGAATCATCACGAACATTCTTGTAAACGAAGCCTGCTCTTCCGGCTGCGGAAGCTTTTTGCAAAACTTCGCCGACACGCTTGGCATTAAAGTTCAGGACATAGCCGCGGCCGCCTTTGAGTCAAAGAGCCCGGCGGTTTTGGGAAGCCGCTGCACGGTCTTTATGACCAGCTCCATCGTGACCGAGCAGCGCAACGGAAAGCTTCCCCAAGACATAATGGCGGGCCTTTGCCGCTCGATAATCCAAAACGTGTTCACAAAAGTGATCCGCGTTTCCAACATCGACTCGCTCGGCAAAAAAATTGTCGTGCAAGGCGGAACTTTCCAGAACGACGCTGTCTTGCGCGCGATGGAAGAGTACACCGGAAAAGAAGTCGTCCGCGCGCCCTACCCCGGCATTATGGGAGCGATTGGCGCCGCGCTTTTGACAAAAGAAAAAATGGAAAAAGACGAGCGCGCCTCAACCTTTATCGGACTGAACGCGCTTGACGATTTTTCTTACGAGCAGGAAACGAACATCGTCTGCCCCTTCTGCGAAAACCATTGCAAGCGCACGCTGGTCAAATTTTCAAACGGCGCGCGGCTCATAACCAACAACCGCTGCGAGCGCGGAGAAATCTTGGGCGACCCCAAGGACGCGCGGGTGGTTGAGCAAATCAAGGAACAGAAAACCCAAAAAGCCGCGAACCTATTTAAGCTGCGCCAAGAGCTTTTGTTCAAGGACTACCGCATTTCGCGCCACGCCAAAAATCGCGGCGTTACGTTCGGGCTCCCGCGCGTCCTTAGCTTTTGGGAAACCGCGCCATTTTGGTCCACGCTCTTGCGCTCGATGGGCTTTGGCGTAAAATTTTCCGACGTAAGCAACCGAAAAATGTACGAAAACGGCCTTAACGCCGTGGCGAGCGACACGGTTTGCTTTCCGGCAAAATTGGTTCACGGCCACTTGCGGAACCTTGCCAAAAAAGGCGTGGACAGAATTTTCATGCCGATTGTGGCCACCTACGAATCGCAGAACACCGAAAAGACAAGCCGCTATATGTGCGCGATTGTCAAAGGCTATTCTTGGGTAATCCAAAATTCCGACAGCCCGCAAAAGCGCTGGGACATTCCCTTTGACGACCCGATTTTCTTTTGGGAAAGCGACAAGGACAGAAACAAGCAAATCGAAGAATACTTCATAAAAAATTTCGGCTTGTCGAAATTCCGCGTGGACCGCGCGATTCACTACGCCGACAAGGCGATGAAGCTTTTCAAGCAGACGCTCGCGGAAGAGGCGCAAAAAATCATCAACGACGTTCAGTCGCAAGGAAAATACGCGATTGTCCTCGCCTCGCGCCCCTACCAAAACGACCCGCTGGTGAACCACAGCCTGCCCGACCTTTTCACGCAATTGGGAATTCCAGTCCTGACCGCGGACTCCGTTCCCGGCCTGGAGCAAGTGGACTTAAGCAAAAGCCGTTTGGAAATCGTAAACAATTTCCACGCGCGAATGATTGGCTCGGCGATAATCGCGGCGGAGCATCCCGCGCTTGAATACGTCCAATTCGTAAGCTTTGGCTGCGGACACGACGCGTACCTTAGCGACGAAATCGTCCGCTTGATGAAAGAAATTTCAGGAAAGAGCCCGCTCGTTCTAAAGATGGACGAAAGCGACGTGCAGGGGCCGCTTAGAATTCGCGTCCGCTCCTTTGTCCAAACAATACAAATGAAGCGCGACGCTGGCAAAGAAGAAAAGCCGCGCGACTTGCAAGAGCCTTACAAAGTGAAATTCTCCAAGCGCGACGCAAAAGAAAAAGTCGTCCTTGTTCCCAACACCTCGCACGCCTTTAGCCGAATCATGGCCGCAAGCCTTGCCACGCAAGGCCTCAAGGCCGTTCCGCTGGAAGTGGGAAGGGAGAACGCCATCGCGCTTGGAAAAAAATACGTTCACAACGATATTTGCTTTCCCGCGCAAATTGTAATCGGCGAAGTCTTGGACGCGCTCAAAAGCGGAAAGTACGATTTGGACAACGTTGCCGTGGCCACGGGAAAATACGTCGGCGACTGCCGCCTTACCCACTACGCCGCGCTTTTGCGAAAGGCGCTCGACGACGCCGGCTTTGAAAAAATCGCCATCGTCACAAACGACGACGTTGACTACCACCAGCTGCACCCCGGCTTTAAGATGAACCTTGCCGCCTCGCTAAAACTGGCAACGGCGCTTCCGATGATTGACGTTATGGAAGAGCTTTTGCGAAAAATCCGCCCCTACGAAAAAGACAAGGGAAGCGCGGACGCGGCTTTTGAAAAAGGAATGGACTATATAGTCGAAGGAATCGGAAAAGGAATCGGCGGCATAAAGAAGGGCTTTGCCAAAGCGATTGCGGAAATGAAGGCCGTCGAATACGACCGAAGCGTTTTGCGTCCGCGCGTTTTAATCGTCGGCGAATACCTTTTGAATTTCCATCCGGGCGCCAACCGCGACATTGAGCTTTATTTGGAAAGAAACGGCTTTGAGATTATCGAGGCGCGAATGGCCGACGTAATCCAAAAAAATTATTTCGCCCAAAACGCGCAAATAAAGGAAAACGAGCTTAACCGTTCGCTTGGCGAAAAATTCATGATGGCCGTGGTAAACCAATTTTTTGAGACGGCCCACAAGTGGACGGACAAAATCGCGCTCGGCCATCCGCTCTACAAAAGGGCGGCGCGGCTTTCCGAAATCGCCAAGGGAAGCGACTCAATCATTTACCACACATTTGATTCGGGCGAAGGCATTTTGATTCCGGGCGAAATAATTCACTACGCGGAGGAAGGCTGCAAGAACTTCATCATATTGCAACCCTTTGGCTGTTTGCCCAACCACATCATCGGCCGCGGCGTTACAAAGAAATTAAAGGAGCTGTATCCCGACGCGCAGATTTTGCCGCTGGACTACGATCCCGACGTAAGCTTTGCCAACATCGAAAACCGCCTGCAGATGCTGATTATGAATTCCGCTCGCAATGCTTGAACAAAAGCGCAAAAACATATACAATGCTTTTTACGCCGAAATGGTGGAATTGGTAGACACAAGGGACTTAAAATCCCTCGGCCGTAAAAGGCCGTGCCGGTTCAATCCCGGTTTTCGGCATCTTATAAAGACAAAAAATCCGCCCCACATCGGGCGGATTTTTTGTTCACTTGACCTTAGAATAGAGCTCGGCCATTTCGCCGCGCCATTCAAGCGGCTTGTCCTTGTCTTCCCAGTCAATGATTTTTTCAATCTTAAAATGCTTTGTGTCCGACGGATTTTCGCGCGTGATGACCGCAAAACGCCCTTGGCCGATGTAGGCCACGCTTTGGTTGGCCGCCAAAGATTCCGCCGCCGAAAGCTTTTGCAAGACGCAGTCAAAGTGCGCGGGCTGGCCCGTGGCCTTGTCCGAAATCGCGCTCGCCAAATCTTCGATCGGCTTTTGGCAAATCGGGCAAATGACTTCCCTCGCCTTAAATTCGCGAATGGCGCTTTCACGCGCCGCGATGTCCGCTTGAGTCTCGGGATTAAAGCGCGCTCGTGGAAGCTGCTTGGCTTCCGGACGAACGGCGGCCCAAGGGCTTTTGGGCCTGTTTCCCCTTCTGTTGTTTCTGTCTCTTCTTCCCATTAGAAATACAATCCTTCCTTTGAATTTAAATGCAATTCGTCAGGATTGTCAACCATGTTGCGGCTTATTACGGACGCAATTCTATTAATGGCGTTGTCAAGGTAAGACGAGTCGTGAATTTTCACCCGCAAGGCCATAAGTCTTGGAGGCAAATCGCAGTATTCTTCTTCCGTCTCGGCAACGTCATACGGGGCAAAGTCTAACGCAGCGCTCATTTTTTAGAATCTTCCTCCCGACACCCAATAAATTCGACAGGCGAAATTTTTCGCCGCTTAAAGTTCAATTTTCTGAAAATGCGTTTTCAATCAAGCGGACGCCCTCAAAGCCGGGAAACCCCACCACAACAGCGTCAAACCTGATTATCATGTTACTATATTGTCGATGATTTTTCAAAAAATATTTAGCGGTTTCTACAATCTTGCGCTGTTTTCTTTTTCCAAGCTCTTCCGCAAGAACTTCCGCGTTGCCGCCCGGAAGCGCCTTCACCTCGGCAAAGGCAAGCGTTTCGCCCTTTTGAACGATTATGTCAATCTCTCCGCGCCGCGTCCTAAAATTCCGCGCCACGATTTTCCAGCCGTTTTTTTCGTAAAGGGCCGCGGCGACGTCTTCGCCAGCCTTGCCCAAAACTTTAGTGTTGCCGGTGTTTTTCATTCGCGCCCGATTTTTTAGCGGCTAGAGTTCTTCCAACTCTTCAATGTCGTCAGAATCCTCGCCCGTCATTTTTGCTTGCGCGAGCCGTCTTTTGTCAAAGCCGGTCATGCGCTCGATGTTGCTTCCTTCGCCCTGCTCAATGGCCTGGCCGCGGCTCAACAAATAAGGAACGCTCCACTTTTTTAGGGCGGCCAAATGATACGGCTTGACTTCCTTTCCTTCAGCCAAGAACATGTACTTTCCGTCGTCAAAATAAACCGGCGCCGAAAAAATCATGTTAAGCTTTATGTCTGAAAGCTCAATTCTGCGTAGCGATGTCATGCTTCTTCTCCAACTTTATAACAAAAGCAAAAATTTTGGCCAACGCCTCCCAAGTTTCCTGAGGAACCTCGGCGCCAACTTCTTGAACGCTCAAAACTTCCGAAAGGCCTTGGTCTTGGACAATCGGAATCTTTTTCTCTTTGGCAAGCTCAAGCATTTTTTGAGCCATAAAGCCTTTGGCGCTGGCCGTAATTATTGGGGCAAAATTTCCTTCGCCGTATTTTAAGGCCGCCGCCTTTTTTTGCTTTGTCACGCGAACGCCTCCACTCCGGCAAGCGGCAAGTCCAAAACGCCAAAGGCCGAAAATTTTTCGCTTGGAACAATTTCCGTTTTTACGCCTTGTCCAAAGGCGGCCTCAAACGCTCCTTTTTCCGCTTTAAGAATTTCCAGCAAGCCTTGTTCGCTTGCCGAAAGCCGTACAGCCGACGGAGAGCCGTTCTTGTCAAAGTATACCGCAAAAAAAATATTTGCGCCACTGCTTTTATAGTTTACAATCATTTTTTCGGCCGCGTTTCTTTCGTAGTCCGAATACAAGCGAATCACGCCGCCGCTTCCCATAAACTCGTAAGGAAAAAAGGTCCAGCCTTTTTTTGCGGAACTTTCGCGCAAGCAGTTTTCGCGAGCGCTGTCGTCCGCTTCACGAGCGCCGCCATTTAATTCCAGCAAGAACTCGCTGTCGTCCGTTTGACCGCCGCCCGCATTTTGGCCTTGCGAAAAATTCTGGCCGTCAGCTTGGCCGCGCTTTTCGCCGCCGCCATCAAGCAAGTCCATCAATTTGTCCAAAGCCTCGCCGTCGGAGTCGATTCCTTTTTCTTCCAGAACCAGAGCGGCTTCGGCGGCGTCTTCTTCCCTGCCCTTAAACTTTGCGGCCAAGCGCAAGGCCTTTTGCATCAACTTTGCGTCAAGCCTCAATCCGTTCTGAAGCAAAAATTGCAGGACGCGGGCGGCCGCGCTTCCGTCTTCCAGCCCCAAGCTTTGCAAAAGCGCCGAAGGGCTTTGCGCGGTTTCCGCCGCGCCTTGCAAGCCGTCTTTTACCGGACTAAGCAAAACCTTCCCGCCGGCAAAAGAAATCCTTGCCCTAAAAGCCTGGCCTTCTTGCAAGGCGCGCTCCGACGCGACGTCAAAGCGGCCGCCCGCAAATGAAACGGCGTATTTTCCGCCGCCCAAATTTTTCAATGTCTTTACAAAAACAAAGTCGCCCTCCCGCAAGTTCTGTTGAACTCCGGAAAGGGCGCTTTGAGCTTTTACGCTTACTATTTGCATTGACGCCTTATTTCTTGGCGGCGGCGGCTTCGGCGGCGTGCTCCGCTTTCTGCTCGGCCTTGATTTCCGCTTCTTTCTGCGCGGCGGCTGCGTCGGCGCGGGCGTTGCGGGCGGCGATGGCGGCGGCTACAGCTCCGCCAACCAACTGCTTAACCTTGGCCTTCTTGCCTACGCGGTCGCGCAAGTAGTAAAGCTTGGCGCGGCGGACTTTGCCGGGGCGCACAACTTCTACCTTTACGATGCGGGGAGAGTTGATCGGGAACACGCGCTCAACGCCAACGCCAAAAGAAATCTTTCGGACGGTGAACGTGCGGCGGGCGCCCGCGTTCTTCATGCAAAGAACGATTCCTTCAAAAATCTGGATGCGTTCTGTCTTTCCTTCGATAATCTTGAAGTAAACCTTTACGGTGTCTCCAACGTTGAAAGCCTGCGCTCCGGGGCGCTTCTGGCCTTCTTCAATAGTTTTAATCAAGTCCATCATTTTCTCCGTTTGGGATTATGCTTTTTAAAGGCAAAACCCGTAATTTCCTCAATCATCTTTTCTGCCTCTGCGGTAAGCAAGCCGTTCTTCCTCGCTTCGGCCACCAAGTCGGGCCTATGCAAAAAAGTTTTTTCAAGGCGCTTTCGCAGACGCCACTTTCGGATTTCCTCATGGTTTCCGCCGGTCAAAACCTGCGGAACTTCCATTCCCTTATACACAGGCGGCCTGGTGTACTGCGGGTATTCCAAAAGCGAGCCGGTGTAGCTTTCTTCGTCCAGCGACTCTGAAGAAATCACGCCGTCAATCAAACGGTAAACCGTGTCGATTATGACGAGCGCGGCAACTTCGCCGCTAGACATTACGTAATCGCCGACGCTTATTTCGTCGTCAACGTATTCGTCGATAATCCGCTGGTCGACTCCTTCGTACCGGCCGCAAATTATCACAAGCTCCTGTTCCTGGCTCAATTCTCGCGCAAGCTTTTGCGTCAAAGGCCTTCCGCCGGGAGTCGCGTAAATCACGCGCTTTTCCTTTTTGTAAGCCTTGACGCTGTCAAGCGCTTTTCCAAGAGGCTCCGGCAACATAAGCTGCCCCGCCCCTCCGCCATACGGACTGTCATCACAAGTTCTGTGTTTGTCCAGGGCAAAGTCCCTGACATTCACCAAATCGTAGGCAATAATTTCCTTTTCAACCGCCTTCGCCATGATTGAGGCTTCAAAAAAAGCGCGCGGAATCTCAGGAAACAAGGTCAGCACAGTAAATTTCATGGAATTACTCCAGAATCCAGAGGTGCGTCAGTTGAACCGTCTTAGCGGCAACGTCAACCTTTCCGACGTGCGTGTCGTTGAACGGAACCAAAACCGTTCGCGGCTTTCCGCCGGAAGTTTTTTTAACGCTGTCGTCCAAAATGGGACAACTCTCGGAAAGAACAACCTCCAACAGGTCGCCCGCCCCGCCTTCCAATACGTCTGTGATGGACCCAACAACAATGGGCGCGTCACTGTCCAATCCGTTTTCGCAATAAACAAGATTGCAATTCTTTAGATCCTCAATCAGCCATTCGCCTTCTTTAGGCTGAAGGGCCTTTTCGCGGGGAACGCGAAGCTCGGCGCCGTTTAGTTTTTTCGCCGCTTCCGGAGAATCAATTCCCGCCAATTTCATGTAAAAGGCGTTTCCAGAATCCTGAACGCTTTCGATTTTATAAAGCGTCGTCTTTCCGTCCTGCCTCAAAGCCACTTCCTCTAACTGAGCGATATGCTCGTAACGGCCGGAAGCGCTCTCAATTTTAAATTCACCCGAAAGTCCGTGAGGGCCTCGGACAAAAGCCACAGTCAAATCCATCGGCGTTGTCAGTCCAGAATTTCAAGGCTGTATCGCTTGCCGTCCTTGTTGACCGTCGCGCCCAAAACCGTGCGCAAGGCCTTGGCAATGCGGCCATACTTGCCGATTACTTTTCCGATGTCGCTGTCGGCAACCTTAAGCTCCAGAACAGGGCCGCGCTCGCCTTCAGTCTCATTGACGGAAACCGCGTCCGGATTATCGACCAATGATTTTGCAATGTATTCAATCAGGTCTTTTTCCATTTGCGATTCCTACTTTGACTGACCGTTGCGGGCCAGGCCTTTTTTGTTGAAGATTCTCGCCACTGTGTCAGTCGGCTGAGCGCCCACGCTAAGCCAATACTTGGCGCGGTCTTCTTTAAAAGCGATTTGTTTTTCCGCAACTTCGATGGGCTGGTAAACGCCAATCTCTTCGATAGTCTTTCCGTCGCGGGGCTTTCTCGCGTCCATCACGACGATGCGGTAGCAGGGCCTTTTGGCCGCGCCAAATCTCTTAAGTCTGATTTTGACCACCTTAAACCTCCATGTAGAACTCAAGACTCGAACTGGAGCCAAGTTCTAATTTAGACAATTGCACACTATACAGTGTGAAATTTGATTATAATGAAAAGAATAAAAAGATTCAAGAGTAGAATGAAGAAAAATCAAGAATAAAGCATAACCAAACAGGCGGGTCCCAGCGACGAAAAAAAGCGAAAACACTCCCAGTCAAAAACCCTTGCCTTTCTCGCGACTGAGGCTGCTTGGTAAGATGTACATATACAACAATTTCGCTTCGCGAAATTGGCAGCCTCAGAGCGAGCGGCAAGGCTTTTTTCCTTCGCGTGTTTTCTTTTTCCTCCTACCATAATTGGTTTTTCACATCAAATTTCGCGCGCGCGAAAAAAGGCGGCGGGCATAAAAAAACGCCCGCGGATTGGCGGGCGCATTTTGGTATTGCGAATATGCCTAGAGGGTGCGGGCTAGGCGCATGCCCAGGTAGAAGTTGGAAAAGTCCGCGGGGTCCCAGTTGCGGTTGGTGATTTCGTAGTACATCGTGTCGGTTCCAGCGTAGCCGCCGCCGCGGTTGGCGCACTTGCCGTTGGTGGCCTTAAGGTCGTTGCACCATTCCCAAACGTTTCCGCTCATGTCGTAAAGGCCCAGCTCGTTGGGCTTTTTCTTTCCCACCTCGCGGGTCTTGTTTTCGCTGTTAAAGTAGTACCAAGCCACTTCGTTCACGTCGTCGCTGCCCGAATACATATAGCTGGCAAGCTGCGTTCCGCCGCCGGCCGCCAACTCCCATTCGGCCTGGGTGGGAAGCCTGTAGCCGGTCTTAGTCATGTCGCAAATAACGGACGCGCTGACAATTTTTCCGCTTCCGTCGCGCTTAACGTCATTTATAGTATAGCACTGCGCGCCGGCGCCCATAGTTTGCGCCGTCAATTGGTTGCAAAAGAAAACCGCGTCGTACCAAGTGATGTTCTCAACCGGGCGCAGTTCCTGAACCTCTCCGCCGGCGGCGCCGCTCTTGAACGAGCTGGGATTGCTTCCCATCACGCTGTAATACAAAGCCTGGGTAACTTCAAACTTGCTGATCGCGAAAGGCTTGATTGTCTGCGAGCCGATTGTGCCCGCAAAATTGTTGGCCTGGACTGTCTGGCCGGCGGGAACCACCGTCACAAAATCCTGGGCCACATTGGAAGCGCTGGGGACCGCAAAAGCGAATAGACTTTCGGCGGCAAACAAGGCGCATAAACAAAATGACTTTGCTTTCATTGCCATTCTCCTCTAAAAAACACCGGACGAATCCCCATATTTTAAATCAAGTAATTATAACTTATATTTAATAAAAAATCAAGGATTTTACGCGCTTTTTTTTAACGCGTTTTCTGTTGAATTTTTAGCGAAAGCGCGCTAGAATGTAAGCCGTTCTTGGAGGAAACAATGGTAAAAGAAGCGGGTTACAAACCTTTGGATATGAAAACTTGGGCCAGAACGCCCTACTACAACTATTACGCGCACGGCTCAAAGGGAATGTGCGCCGTCACCGCCGACATCGACATAACGGCCATGGCCAAAAAAGCGGGCCAGGACAAAATCTACATCCCGATGCTCTACGCCGTGACAAAAGTCATAAACGCGCGCAAGGAATTCCGCGTGGGCTACTGCAAGGAAAACGGCGAGCTTATGGTTTGGGACTACATTTCGCCGATTCACCGCGTCTTCCACCCCGACACGGAAACATTCACCCGCGTTTGCACTGAATGGAAGGAAAACTACAAGGAATTCGCCAAGGGCGCGGAAGCGGACATCGCGAACGGCGAAAAATGCGCCACGCTCAACGCCGACGAGTTCCCCGACAGCGTGTTTGAATTGTCATACGTGCCGTGGCTGCGCTACACTTCGGTCAACATGAAAATGTCCGAAAGCGGAAAGTATTTGGCGCCAATCGTTACGGTAGGCAAGGCCGAAGAAATCGACGGAAAAATAAAGCTTCCGCTTACAATGCAAATAAGCCACGCTGTCGCCGACGGCTTCCACATCGCGCGCTTCTTTAAAGAAGTGACTGAAGAGTGCGAAAAGCTGGCCGCTTCGCTCTGATTCTTAGCGGCTCGAATGCAATTTTCGCGCCGCAATCTTTTTGTTAACGCAAAAAAACCGCTCGCAAAGAGCGGTTTTTTTATTGAGAAGACGGAACTTTTAGCGGCGGCCTATTTTAGAACCGCGCTGATGCGCTCCAAGACCTTCTTTCTGTCAAGCGGCTTGATGATGTAGTTCTTGGCTCCAAGAAGCAATGATTTTTTGACCAATTCTTCTTTTCCCAAGGCGCTGACCATAACCACGCGCGCGTTCTTGTCAAAGGCCATGATTTGCTCAAGGGCGGTAATTCCGTCCATGCGAGGCATTGTGATGTCCATCGTCACAAGGTCAACGTTGGGGCACAATTCCTTGTACTTGTCAACGCCTTCTTTTCCGTCGCCGGCAGTGGCCACAACCTCGTAGCCTTCGCTGGCCAAAATCTGGCCCAACTGCTTTGCGACGAACATTGAGTCGTCAACAATCAAGACGCGGAATTTTGTTCCGTCGTCCTTGGTGCCCTCAGGGGGACGCTCGTTAATTGTAGGAAAATCGCCTTTTGTCTTCATATTATCATCTCCCTCTTAAACCTTTATTCAGCCCGTTCGCGAATAGCGACGTTCAATTCAATTTCACCGCACTCAGAAATGAGAGGAACAATCAAGGCCTCAACGTTCTGGGCGGAACCCGGCAAAGCCGCAATCTCCATCTTTTCGCCGGCGAACAATGTCGGAGGCGTAAGGTCGAACTTAAATCCAAGCTCGTGAAGCTTGGTGACGGCCTGGGCGGTAATCAAGTTGGCCAGCTCGCTGATTGTGGCCTTGACAAGATCGTCAAACTGAGTAAGAGTCTCGCCGTTCATCTTGGAAGCCAAATTCAACGCCGTTTCGTAAGTCATGTCAAAAAGCACGCGGCCTTCAACGTCGCCGGCAAGTCCGACGAGCGCGGCAACGCCCATAACCGGCATGGCCACAGACTTTAGCGAAAGCTCGCCGCGCTTTACCTCGGCGCCGCCAAGCACTTCCTTTAGAACTCTGTACGAAGTCTCCACAAACGGATTGATATACTCAACTCTCATGCATTTCTCCTTATATATTCCTATTGTTTGTTATAATACGTCAATTGTCCCTGAGTCTTTTCACCCCAGCTCATTCCAGAGCCAACGCTTTCATTCTCGCCCAAGAAAAGGATTCCGTTGCCCTTGAGCTTTTCTTCAAAGTCTACAAGAACAGTCTTTTGTCCTTCCGGCGGAATCAGCGAAAGCACGTCCCTCGCAAAGATAATGTCCGTCATCGGCAGCGCGTTGGCGTTGTTGATGTCGTGGTACTCAAACATTATAATGTCTTTTATCTCTTGTGTAAAGGTGTATTCGCCCGTAACGCCCTTTTGAACGTAAGGAGCCAGCCAGCCGGAAGCGGCCGAATCGGGAACCGTAATCAGCGGCGCGTTGGCTATGTTCAGCAAGTCTGTTTCGTGCGCGTAAATTCTTATCTTTGACTGCGGATAGCGGCGCTTCAACACGCAGGCTAAGCTGAACGATTCCTGGCCTTTTCCGCAACCGGGGTTCCAAACAAAGATTTGCTTGGCCGCGTTGTCCGGCAAAATGTCGTAAACCGCGTCCGCGTATTCCTTTGTCCAAAAGGCGCCGGAATTGCTGGACCAGAAAGGCTTTAGGAATTCCTCCGCGTCGGAGGCGGACGAGAACTGCGCGGAAGAGCCGCTGCGCTCGTTCTTCCAGTCGGCCAAGCGGCCGTCAAACCAAGACTTGTTCACGTCGCTGACATAGAATTTCTTAAATTCCTTCAAGCCGTCGATGATGAATTTTCTGTCGGGGTCGTCCGCCTTGGGAGCCTCTTGCGCTGGAGCCGAAGCCGCGGGGGCGGCCTCTTCTTCTTGAACGCCGCCGCTTCGCTCGTCAACATGGTCGGGATTAGCTTCCGGCGGCTGAGGGGCGGCTTCCGCTTGCCCGTCGGCGGGGGCTTGTCCTTCGACCGCCGCCTCGACTTGGTGAGTCTCGTATTCCGGCTCTTTTTCTTCGTCAACCTTTTGGTTGAAGATGCGGGCTATGTCGAGCAAAACGTAAAGGCGGTCGCGCGCCTCGACGATTCCATAAATGAACTTAATGTTTATGTCGCCAAAAAGCGGGTGCGGCGGCTGTATTGAAGACTTTTGAATTCCGACGATGCCTTCAATCTTGTCGACCACCACGCCAAAAACATGGTCTTCTATCGTAATGATAAGAAGGTTTTCGATTTGGTCGTCCTTGCGCTTGGGAACTTCAATGTTGAAGAATTTGCGCAAGTCGATAATCGGAATGATTTCTCCGCGCAAATTGTAAACGCCCAAGACAAAAGGAACCGTGTTGGGAACATAGGTAAAGCGGCTGGCTTTGACTATTTCCTTTACGTTCATAATGTCGATGGCGTAGTCTTTTCCCGCAAGGGTAAAGGCGGCCATTCTAAAGTCGAACAAGGCGACCGACTCGCGGTCTTCCTCTTCTTCGTAGTCGCGCTCTACGCTGTCTGTCTGGCTTTTAACCGCTGTTGCTGTCTCTTCCATAACTTACGCCCTTTTTTCCTGAAACGCCTGCGCGCTTTTTTCTTGCTGAACACCAAGCTCCAAAAGCTGGCTGACATCGATAATCAAAGAAACCGAACCGTCGCCCAAAATTGACGCTCCGGCGATTCCCGGAGAATTGGTGAACTGGTCTCGGAGCGCCTTGATTACGACGTCCTCCTCGCCTATCAAAGAATCGACCATAACGCCGATTTTCTTTTCCTGCGTTCCGACGATGACGACAAAGCAGTATTCGCTTGTGTTGGCGCTCTTTATGTGGAAGAGGCGGCTCAAGCGCAATACGCTGATAACTTCGTCGCGAACGTTCATTACTTCGTAATTGTCGATTGTGTTGATTTCTTCCTTGCGGACGCGCTGGCTTTCGATGACCGAAGTGATCGGGATTGAGTAAACCTGCTGGCCGACGCGAACCAAAAGGCCCTGGATAATCGCCAATGTGAGCGGAAGCTTAATCGTAAAGGTAGAGCCCTTGCCCGCGCCGCTGGTGACGGAAACCGTTCCCTTGAGCTTTTCGATCATCGTGCGGACTACGTCCAAGCCTACGCCGCGACCCGAAACGTTGGAAATCTTGTCCGCGGTTGAAAAGCCCGGCTGGAAGATGAGGTTGTAAGCCTCTTGGTCTGTGAGAATCTTGTTGGGATGCAAAATGCCCTTGCTGATGGCCTTGTTGCGGACTTTCTCAACGTTGATTCCCGCTCCGTCGTCGGTGATTTCGATGACGATTTGGTTGCCCTCGTTGGCGGCGCGCAAAAGAAGCGTGCCGGTTTCGGGCTTGCCGGCGGCCGCGCGGACTTCCGGAGTTTCGATTCCGTGGTCAACAGAGTTTCTGACGCAGTGCATTACAGGGTCAAGCAAGTCGTCAACGACCGTCTTGTCCAATTCGGTGTCTTCACCTTCGATGACCAAATCGACCTTTTTCTTAAGGTCGCGCTGCAAGTCGCGGACGACGCGGGGGAAGCGGTTGAAGATTTGCGCGATGGGAACCATTCGCGTTTTCATTACGCCTTCCTGCAGCTCGCCAACGATTTGTCCAAGGTTTTGCGTTGAGCTTCTGAACTTTACGTTCAAGTCCTTGAGGTTGGCCGAGAAGGGGTCGAAGTAGTTTATCAAGTCGCCGTATTCTTGCGTAATCTTTGCCTTGACGTCCTTGGCGGGAACGCCGCGCTGCATGTCCGACAAATATTCGGGCAGCTGCTCGAAGAGGCGGCGGAACTTTTCCTTGAAGCCGGTTGAATACGACATCATTTGCGATTGCATTTCGTTCATTTGGACGGCGTACTGGTTGAAGGCCGCCTTTATGATGACCGTTTCCGAAACAAGGTTGAGAAGATAGTCGATGCGCTTTGAGTCCACGCGCAAAACCGCGTTTTGCTGAATCGGCGTTCCGGCCGATTTTGCGGGAGCGGCTTTTGCGGGAGCGGCGGCCGCGGCCTTTGGAGCCTCCGCCTTTTCTTCTTTGGCGGGAGCGGGCGCTTCCTGGACAGGAGCGGCGACTTGCGGAGCCGGAGCCTCTTGGACTTGCGGAGCGGCAGGCGCGGGAGCCGGGGCTGGAGCGGCGGCGGCCGCAGGAGCGGGAGAAGCCCCCGCCGTTGGGCCTGTAACCGGCTGGCAGTCCGTGCTTAGCGTAACGTCGCTAAGGAAGGCGACGTCCTCGACCGCCGACGGCTCTTGGTCGGTGGCCAAATAGTATACGACTTGCGGATAGAATTCGTCTTCGTAAAGCGCGTCAAAATCAGGCACGGTTTTAAGAACCGTTCCGCACGCCTTGAGCGCGGCGAACACCTGGATGCCGCCGACTGAATTCATCGGATTGTTTTCGTCAAAGCGAACGTCGACGCTGTAAAGCTTTTGCGCGCCCTGCAAGCCGTCGCGAAGCTCGTTGTAGTCGTCGGCGCTAAGCGGCGGAAGGCCTGAAGCGGCGGCGGGAGCGGCGGCTGGGGCTGGAGGCGGCGGCGCGACAGGCTCCGGTGCGGCTTGCGCGGCTCCGGGACCGGTTCCAGCCGGCGGAGCGGCCTTTTTCTTTTTCTTGTCGCCTTTTTCCGGGATAAGCGCGGAAAGGCGGCTTTCTACCGGGCCTACGTCTTCTTGATAAACGCCGCCGTTGGCGCGCGATTCAAGCATGGCCTTTATAACGTCAATTGAGTTTAAAAGCAAGTCAACCACGTCTTCCGAAACTTCAAGGCGGTCGCTTCGAAGCTCGTCAAGAACGTCTTCTACCTTATGGGTGAATTCCGCCAGTTCGGTAAATTCGACAGTGGCCGAACCTCCCTTTAGAGTGTGGGCCGCGCGAAAGATTTCGTCAATGGCCTCGTGGTTTGAAGGGTCGCTTTCTATCACAAGAATGTTGCTTTCCAAAGTTTCCACCTGGGACTGAGCCTCGGTGAAAAAGTCCTTGAGCAACTCTTCATTATTTATGTCAAGATAATCACTCATATCTTACTATTTTATACCATTTTGGCTATAAGTCAAGAATAAAAACGCTTTTTTTTAAATTTTTTTGGCGAACGGGAAAACTCAAGTTTTGGGCCGTTTTTGCCGATATTCAAAGGGAAGAACTTTAAATAAGGCGGCTTCTAAAAACGGAAGGCAAACTATGAAGAAATTTAAATTAAATAGAATATTCTTGCTTGCGGCGCTTTTCGCGGCAATGACCGCGGCCCAGGCGGCTCCCTCATTCAGCGGAGAAGTCGGCGGCTGCGCGGGAATCGACGCGGACATCGCGCTTGGCGGCGGCGACAACGACTTTAGAGTTCCTTTGACGGGCTTTGCCGCCGTTCAGGCCAACTTGGCCGAATGGTGCGTGGCCCGCGGCGAAATCGCCCTTAACGCGACAAACTTTAACTTTGAGGACGTTTTTTCAAGCGCCCGCGCCGCGATAAAATTGAACGAGCTTTCCGTTGTTCTTATACGCCGCGCCTTCACCGCCTCAAGCTTTTTTTCAGCCTTCCTTGGTTCCTACGAACAAATCGGAAGCGACGCTTTTTTGATGCGGCAGTTCGGCATAGAGCCAATAAGCAGCCGCCTTGCCAAGAGCGCGGTGAACCTTACGGGCATGCCGATTCTTGCCAGGCGCGGAGGCGGACTTTCTTATATAGTGAATTTTGACAAAGCCCCGATCGCGACCGGAGCCTACGTTTACGTTGGAAAGAGCAAGCTGACCGACTGGACAAAAGAAAAGAGCGACCTTGCGGAAGCCTTGGAAAATTACGTAAGGCTAAAAACGGCGGAAGAAGCGGGCGAAGATCCCGACGAGTTAAGCAGCGACGATCCGGTTTGGACTTTGAACGTGGACGCGCGCTTTTCTTTTGTGAGCAACATAGCGACGCTCGACTTTTTGTTCGGAGTGGGAACGCCGATTCAAGACCGATACAATGACTCGAACGTTGTTCTTGTAATAGACACAATCACCATGCACGGCGGAATCAATTTTTTGTTGGGAAGCAAATTCACCCACAGCCTTTTGATTCAAGCTGGAATGAAGGACGTTGTTGTCAAAGGCGACGGCGCGGGAATCCTAAAAGGCGACGAGCTGACTTTTTTGGTGGAGCCTAGAATCAACTTTAAAAAGTTCAAGACAAACTTGACTCTTTTTGCGTTGGACGAAAACAATATGGGCGAGTTCATGTACCTGCCCCACCCGACCGGCGGCGCGCTCACTTTTTACAAGGACGACATTGAATTGAAGAACGGCTTTATGACGCTGGGAATTCATTTTATAGGCGGATTTGACAAGCTAAGAGTTTTGGACTTAAGGGAAAGCGGCTTTGACTTCAACAACGTCATAGTCAACGCCTACGCCACGCCTTTTGTTGACGTTCCTATCGGCGCGACCGCCCGCCTTGAAGCGATGACTCAAATCGGCGTAAAGGACATTACGAACGATCCGAGCCTCAACGTCAAGGTGACGGTTTCCGCGCGCAAGAAATTTTAATCCTGCATACGTCTGGTCAAGGCGCGCTGCGCTTAGAGCCTTGACTCAGCCGTTTTCCGGGTTGCCAGCAATTGTCAACCCGGAATCAAGACACGCTTAGATTTGCCAAGAAGCCAGGCGGGCGCAGGCTTCTTCGACGTCGGCGCGATGGCCGAAGGCGGAAATGCGGATGAAGGATTCGCCCGCGGGGCCAAAGCCGGAGCCTGGCGTTGTGACGACCTGGCATTCATTTAAAATCCTGTCAAAGATGTCCCAGCTTTTCTTTCCGGGGAACTGAACCCACAAGTACGGCGAGTTGCCGGTCCAGAAAACCTTTACGCCGGCGGCCTTGAAGTTTTGGCCCTCCACTGCTTTCTTTATCACGCGCGCGTTTTCCAAGTAGTAGTCGATGACCGACTTCATTTCCTTTAAGCCTTCTTCGTCGCAGGCGGCGACCGCGCCGGCTTGCGCGATGTTTGACGCGCCGTTAAAAAGCGTAGTCATTACGCGGTTCCAGTCGCGGTTTACGGAAGTTCCGTCTTCAAACAAAAGCTCGTTGGGAACGACGCTCCAGCCGCAGCGCACGCCTGTAAAGCCGGCGGGCTTTGAGTAGGAGTTGATTTCTATCGCGCACTTTTTGGCGCCGGGGATTTCGTAAATAGTTTTGGGGAGCGAAGGGTCGCGGATGAACTCGCGGTAGGCCGCGTCAAAAATGATTATGCAGCCGTTGGCGAGCGCGAAGTCCACGAGTTTTTTCAACTCATCTTTTGTTGAGACGGCGCCCGTCGGATTGTTGGGCGAGCAAAAGTAAATCAATGTGTTGGGCTTGACAGAGGACAAGTCCGGGAAAAAGTTGTTTTCGGGATTGCACGGAAGGTATGTCACGCCCGCGTAGCCCGCGCCGTTATTGGCGCCGGCCGCTCCGATGATTACCGAGCCGTCGACGTAAACCGGGTAGCTGGGGTCTTGGACGGCGATAGGAACGTCGCGGCCAAAAAGGGTTTGGATGCGCGCGATGTCGCACTTGGCGCCGTCGGAGATGAAGACTTCGCTTGCGTCAACCATTCCGGGGTAAAAGACTTGGGCGATTTTGGCGCGCAAGTCGGCGTTTCCCTGCTCGTCTCCGTAGCCTGAATAGCCGGCCGCGGTTCCTAGTCCCAGCGCGTATTCGCTCATCGCTTTTGCGATGTGCGGAGTGAGCGGCTCGGTTGTGTTGCCCACTCCGAGGCTGATGATTTTTGCGGCCGGATTTTTGGCCTGATATTCCTTTCTGCGGCGGGCGACCTCGGGGAAGAGGTAGCCGGCGGTCAAGTTGGCAAAGCCTGTGTTTCTTTTAATCATAATGGGGCAAGTGTAGCGAAAATTAGCGGTGAGGTCAATTGCAATGGCGCTAGATTTTGCACTGGGATAAAGCAAGCCAACCGGCGCGGGTAAATTCCATCACGTCGGAAATGTAGGCCGCGGCTTGTTTCTTTGTCATTTTGTGAAGAATGATGTCACAAAAGGCGTTTATGATCGTCGAGGCCATAAAATGAACGGTCATGGAAGAAACTTTTTTTGCGGCAAAGCCCTGCTTTCGCATCCACTTGAAAGTATCCTCGCAATTTTTTGTATAGAGCTCGCAAATGGTTTCCTGAAAGCGCTCGTGCGCGCTTCCGCCGGCTTTTGTAAGCAAAAGCGTAAAGGCGTCAAAATTGTCGAACACATAGTCCAAAAAATCAGAGGTCATTTTATTCTCAAAATCAATGTGTTTCTGCATATGGGGAGAGTCAAAGCCGGCGTGGGTCTTGGAATCCGCGAACATGACGACTTTTTTGGTCGCCTCCACCGCGTCGTCTACAAGGGCGCAAAAAAAGGCGTCTTTGTCCTTAAAGTGGCGGTACATGGCGCCCGTAGTGACCCCGGCGTTGGCGGCAATTGTCCTAAGCGAAGCGCCGGCAAAGCCTTTTTGGAGAAATTCTTTTTTAGCGCTTTCCAAAAGCGTTTTTTTTGTTTCTACTGAGGAATCCGCCATAGGATTAGTTTGCGCCAAAATCCAAAAAATGTCAAGAAAAAAAAGATAACAATGTTACCAAAACCTATTGACAGATAACAGCGTTATCACTATGATAACATCGTTACCGCTTTTGGTAACAGTGTTATCATACATCAGGGGGCAGAAATTCGTTATGAAAGTTTCAAGCATAAACAAGTTTTTTGAAAAAATCGGGGCCTGGCAGCTGCGCTTTAGATGGCCGATTTTGGCCGCTTTGCTGGCGGTGTCGGCCCTTTGCCTTGCGGGACTTCCAAAGTTCAAGATGGCAAGCGACGACGAAGCCTGGTTTGAGGATTGGGAGCAAGTCAAGGTAGACTCCGACCAGTTCAAGGAAATTTTCGGCAGCGACGACGCGATTATGGTTATGGTCCGCGCGGACGACGTTTTTAAGCCGGAAGTCTTGCAAGGAATCGAGCGGCTTGGAAAGCGGCTTGAAGAGGAGGTGCCCTACGCCGACGAAGTGACATCGCTCATGACGGCGGAAATTCCGATTGGAACGGAAGACAGCATCGAAATAAAAAATCCCTTTGAGAACGGAATTCCTTCCGACCCCGCCGAGCTTGAGGCAAAGAAAAAGTTCATCCTTAGCCGCGAGTCCCTTTGCGACAACCTTGTTTCCGCCGACGCGAAGGAAACCTGGGTAATACTTTCTTTGGAAAACTACGAGGGCGGAATGGAGTTCGCCGCCGAGGGAATCGCCCGCTACGCGCAAAAAGTGATTCTTGACGAAGCCCAAAAAGCGAACGGCGCCTACGAACTAAAGCCGATGGGAATGTCCTACAGCGAAATGGAAGAAAACGACGTTATTGAGCATGAAACGAAAATCCGCGTCTTAAGCGGCTTTGTCGTAATGATTCTTTGCCTTTTGCTTTTTGTCCGCTCGCTTCGCGGAGTCATCGTTCCCCTTTTGGCGACAACGGTTGGAATCGGATCGGTCTTGGGCCTTGGCGCGCATTTGGGAATCGTCGCCGACTCCAACATGGTGACGCTTCCGATTTTGCTGGGAATGGCCTTGTCGGTGGGATATTCGGTTCACTACGTGAATTCTTTTAGAATGCACTTTAGGCGGACGGGCTTGAGAAAAGATTCCGTCGTTAAGGCGGTGGAAGAAACAGGCTGGCCGATTTTGTTCACGGTCATAACGACGATGGCTTCGCTCGTTTCGTTTTTGTTCGCGGGAATCGAGCCGATCCGCTGGATGGGAGGAGCGTCAACCGCGATTGTTTTTGCCGTTTACCTTTACGTGATTTTGTTGATTCCGATTTTGATGAGTTTTGGAAAGGACGGCAAGGCGCAAGAAGGCGCGGCGCAAAAAACCGGCGCGACAAAGGCCGACCTTGCCTTTGAAAATTTTGGAAAGCTTGTCGAAAAAAGAAAAAAACTTGTCGCCCTGCTTTCCTTTGCGGCAATCGTCGCGCTTGTTCCGGGCCTTTTTAGAATCACAGTCAACATGGACTACATCGAAATGATGGGAAAAAAGATTCCGTACGTCGCGCGCATTTTAGACACCCTCTCCGGCCCCTTGGGAAGCCTTTACAGCTACGACATAATGCTTCACATAGACGACCCGGACGCTTTTAAGAGCGCGGAAAATTTCAAGAAGCTTGACCAGTTGGAAAGCGAGCTTGGAAAGTTGAAGCTCACGAAAATTTCCGGAACAAAGCCCCGCGTCACTAGCGGCTGTCAAATGATGAAGGAAATTAACCGAATGTTCAACAGCGACAAAAAAGAATTCTACGCGATTCCCGACGATGACGCGGTTGTGGCGCAAAACCTGGTATTCTACGCGCCAAACTTTGACGACTGGTTTGACATAGAAGGCGACGACTACGGAACGACGCGCGTTCACGTGGAGCTTTTGGGCTACGACGCGAACATAATTGTCGAAGACATAAACGCCGCCAAGGCCGCCGCAAAAAGGCTTTTCCCGGACGCGAAGGCGAGCGTCGTAGGCGAAGTTGTAGAATACGCCGAAATGAACCACAAGCTTGTAAGCGCGGAGCTGAAGTCCTTTTCGTTCTCGCTTATCGTAATCGCGATACTTTTGATTTTGGCCTTCTCCAGCGCCAAGACAGGCCTTATAGGAATGATTCCAAACTTGGCGCCGGTGCTTGTGGTTGGCGGCGTAATGGGCTACGCGGGATTTTCGCTTGACATGCTTACGATGACGATTATGCCTATGATTTTGGGAATCGCGGTTGACGACACGATTCACTTTATCAACCACATAAAGTACCACTACGAGCTTACGGGAGACTACGCAAAGTCCGTCGCCATCTCCTTCCGCGAAATCGGAAAGACTATGGGAATGACGACATTCATTTTGTGCGCGATGTTCCTTATGTACACATTTAGCCCGATGGGCTGCCTTTTGAGGGTGGGACTTTTGGCGATGATTGGCTTGTCTTCGGCGCTGGTGGCGGACTACACGCTGACGCCAGCTTTGATTTTGTTAACGAAACCATTTTCCGCTCGTGCCGACGAACGCAAGACCGCAAACAGTTAGTTCGAGCGGATCTCGCGCGAGCGCGGCATGGTTGGAAAACAAATAAACAGGAGGAATGTATGAAAAGATTTAGAACTGTGGCGGCCGCGGCCGTCCTTGCAATCGCGGGCTTTGCGGCCTTTGCGGAAAACTTGACCGGCTACGAAATCGCCAAGCGCGGCGACGAAGTTGACGAAGGAAAGACTTGCTCTTACACGGCGACGCTAACACTCACCAGCAAAAAGGGCGCCGTCCGCACGCGCGAGATTATGTGCCGCAATAAAGATTACGGCGACGTGAAAAAAAGCGTTGTGGTCTTTGCCGTTCCCAAGGACGTAGAGGGCGTGGCCTACCTTTCGTTTGACTACCCCGACAAGGCCGACGGAACAAAGCCCGACGGCGACAGCTGGCTGTACATGCCCGCGATGAAAAAAACGCGCCGCATCGCCGGAAGCGGAAAGGACGACGACTTTATGGGAACGGACTTCACCTACGCCGACATGGGAGACCGCGGCCTTACAAAAGACACGTTCAATCTTTTGGGAGAGGAAGACGTTGACGGAAACGCCTGCTGGAAAGTGGAGGCAGTGGCGAAAGACAAGAGCGAAAAAACGCAACGAAGAATTCTTTGGTTCCGCAAGGACAATTACAAAGTGATTAAGGGCGAATACTACGACAGGCAAAACGAGCTTGCCCGCGTTCTGACCAGTTCCGACACGACAAAAATCGACGGCATTTGGACGACGCAAAAAATGTTCATGCAAAACGTAAAGACCGGGCACTCCACTTTGCTTGAAATGAAAAACGTTCGCTACAACTTGAGTCTTGACGACAAAATGTTCACAGTAAGCGCGATTGAACGGGGAAGCGTAAAATGAAAAAAAACGCCGCCGTTCTAGCGATTGCCGCCGCGCTCTCGCTTGGAAAGGCGGGAGAACCGAAACAAGCTTGGGCCCTTGACTTTTCGCCAGCCGGAAAAGTCCAAGCGCTGGCGGGCATGGGACTGGGCTATTGTGGAAAGAACGCGGGCGACTTTCTTTTGGGAAACCTGCGGCTCGACAGTTCGCTTAAAATTTACCAAGACGACTTTTCGGCGTTCATGGATTTTTTTGCGGCCGCCGACGCGGTTGGAAGCCAATTTTCATTTCAAGCGGCGGACTTTGTTTCCGGCGATGGAGCCTTTCGCGTCCGCCTAAAGGAAGCCTGGATAGACTACGACGGCGGCTTTTGGGCGGTAAGAATCGGAAGGCAGTCGACCGCTTGGGGAAAGGCGGACGGCTTGCAAGTGGCGGACGTTCTTTGCCCAAAGGACGAGAACACGATTCTCGCGCGGGAATACGCCGACAGCCGCCTAAGCGTTGACGCGGCCAGGCTCACCTTCAAAAACGACACGTTTGTTTTTGACGCTTACTGGCTTCCGTTCTTCGCGCCAAGCGCCCTGCCCCTTTCCAACAACAATCCGCTCAAAAAAGTGATGATCCCAAAAATCGCGAGCGCGGGAACAACGATTGTTCCCGTCGCGCCTGTTACAAAAAACAATTTTGACTTGCCGGGCGCTTCGATTGAAAACAGCGAAGGCGCGGCGCGGCTTGCGGCATTCTTTCCATTCGCGGATTTTTCGCTCTACGGCTTTTACGGCTTTGACCGCGAGCCTTGCCTTGCATACAGTCTTGTTCGGGACGCGGGCGGAAATCCGCAGGCGCTTGCGATATCAGGCGAATGGAAGAGAATGTTGATGATCGGAGCCGACGCCGCGATTCCGATAAAGGAAGTCGTTCTTAGGCTGGAAGCCGCGGTCTATCCGCAAAGGTCTTTCGCCGCGAGCGCGGCAGAACAGATTTTGGGCGCGGGAAAGTTCCGCGACAAAAACCAGCTTGTGGCGCTTGCGGGCTTTGACTGGACTCCAAGCGGCTGGACCATCACCGGCCAATATTATGTTGACGCGCTTCTTGACGGCGCGAGCCATTTGGACCGCGAGGCTTTTAGGCACCAAACAAGCCTGAGCGTCTCAAAAAGCTTTTTCCAAGAATCGCTTAACCTTTCGCTTGCCTGGCTTTTTGGCCTGAACGATTTTGACAACATGATAAAGCTGCAAGCCAAATACAGTTTGACCGACAGCCTCGCGGCGACCTTGGGCGCGGACTTGTTCATCAACGGGCCGGACAGGGACAAGAAGGGCTTTTACGGCGCGTACGAAGAGCTTAGCTGCGTTTGGATAAAGGTTGAATATAATTTTTAGCGGAATAGCGGGATAGCGGCGAGGAAATCGGTGGCAAGACAAAGATTGCCCCGTCGCGACAGGAGATTATGATGAAAAAAAAGTCATTGTTAAATTGGATTTTTTCGTTCGCGGGGGAGAAAAAAGCGGCGTATTGCTTTAGCGTCTTCTTCGCGCTTTTGCGGGTGGCGTGCGGAATCGCGCCTTACATCTTAATCGCGGACATAGTGAAAAAACTTCTTTCAGGCGTTCGCGATTGGAACGAATACTTTTACGACTGCGCGGTCATCGCGGCCTTTTGGCTTGGAAACGCGCTCTTCCATATGTTTTCAACAACGCTAAGCCACCTCGCCACGTTCAACGTTCTCGCCAACATAAGGAAAAGGCTTTGCGACAAGCTTTCGCGCGTTCCGCTTGGAAGCGTATTGGACATGCCTTCTGGAAGCCTAAAAAGTATTTTGATAGAAAGAATCGACAGCATGGAAACGACGCTGGCGCACATTTTGCCGGAATGGACATCGAACCTTGTTCTTCCCCTTTTGATGTTCGTCTGGCTCTTCCACTTAGATTGGAGAATGGGACTGGCCTCTTTGGCCACGCTTCCGATCGGAATAATTTCTTCCTGCTTTATGATGGTCAACATGACCGAGCGTTTTAACAACGCGATTCAAAAGACAAAAATCCTCAACGACACAGCGGTTGAATACATAAACGGAATCGAAGTCATTAAAGCCTTTGGAAAGGCCAAGTCCTCCTACGAGCGCTTTGTCGTGGCGGCAAAGGAAGGCTCCGACTGTTTTGTGGAATGGATGCGCGACTGCATTTGGCCCTTCACGATCGCTTTTGTAATCGCGCCTTCAACGCTGCTTTCGGTCCTTCCAATCGGAGGCTTTTTCTTTTTGCGGGGAACGCTTTCCGCCGTTGACTTTATCTCAATCATCATTTTGTCGATGAGCGTAATCCAGCCGCTTTTGACCGTCTACTCCTACCACGACGACATAGCAAAGGCCACCGTAATTTTTGGCGAAGTCGGCGGAATCATGGACATGAAAGAGCTTGAAAGGCCAAGCCGCGACGCGCAAAAGCCCGCCGACAATTCGATTGAATTGCGCGACGTCCGCTTTAGCTACCACAAGGACAAGCAAGGCCAAGAAGGCCGCGACGGCGAAATCATTCACGGCGTAAGCCTAAAGATTCCGCAAGGAACTTGCGCGGCCTTTGTAGGCCCAAGCGGAAGCGGAAAGTCAACCTTGGCGCGCCTCATCGCCTCGCTTTGGGACGTGGATTCCGGCAGCGTGGAAATCGGCGGCGTGAACATAAAGAACCTTTCGCTGGAAGAATACAACCGCCGCGTGGCCTACGTGAGCCAGGACAACTTTTTGTTCGACATGAGCGTTCGCGAAAACATTCGCCTGGGCCGTCTAGACGCGAGCGACAAAGAGGTTGAGACGATGGCGAAAAAATCCGGCTGCCACGACTTTATCATGTCGCTTGAAAACGGCTACGACACGATTGTAGGCGGAAGCGGCGCGCACTTGTCCGGCGGAGAGCGGCAGAGAATCGCCATCGCCCGCGCGATGATGAAGGACGCTCCGATCGTGATTTTGGACGAAGCGACGGCCTACACCGACCCGGAGAACGAAGCGGTGATTCAAGAAAGCGTCGCGCGGCTTGTCAAAGGAAAGACCTTGATTGTAATCGCGCACCGCCTTAGCACAATCCGCGACGCTGACATGATTTACGTGATAAAGGACGGAGCGATTGACTCTTGCGGAACGCACGAGCAGCTATTAAAGAAGCGCGGGCTTTACAAATCAATGTGGGAAGCGCACGTCAGCGCTAAGGATGAATAAAATGTTTGAGATACTTAATAGATTTTTTAATTTTTGCGACAAGTAAAACCGCAATAAATTTTACGCGGCGATTTTCTTGGGCGTGGTCAACTCATTTTTTATGGCGCTTAGAATCGCCGCCATCGCGGTTATGATACAAGGCGTGATTCGCGCGGTTATGGGAACGGAAGCCTTTTCCGTCAAAACAATTTGGCTTTCCTTGGGCATTATGGTTTTTAGCCTGACTGCGGCGATCATCACAAAGAAAAACGTTTCGATGTGGCAGACAGAAGGCGGCTACAGGACTTGCGCCCAAAAGCGAATCCAAATCGCCGAGCATTTGCGCTACGTTCCGATGGGATACTTTAACCAAAACTCTTTGGGACAAATCACAAGCGTGACGACAAACACGATGGAGCTTATGGGAGACGTGGCGACAAGGGCCGTGATGCTTGTAATGCAGGGCCTTTTAGATTCCGCGCTAATCATCGTGATGATATTTTTCTTTGACTGGCGCATCGCTCTTGTCGCGCTGGCGGGCTTTTGCGCCTTTCAGTTTGTCAATGTCTTCATGCGCCTTGCCGTCCGGGGCGTGTCGATGGAAAAAACTTTGGCCGACGAAGCGCAAATCGAAAAGGTTTTGGAACACATTCAGGGAATCGCCGAAGTCAAGGCCTACAACCTTACGGGAAAGCGCAGCAAAGAATTGAACGCCGTCATCGACCGCGCCAAAAAAGTTTGCATGAAAATGGAATTGCGCTGCATTCCGATCGCGGCAATCCAGTCAATCGTGTCAAAATTTTCAGGCGTCGCGATCGCGATGTCTTCGATTTATTTTTACTTGAACGGAACTATGCCGCTGGAAAAGTGCGCTGTGATGTTGATTTGCTCCTTTATGCTCTTTACCGCTCTTGAGGCCGGAGGAAACTATTCCGCCCTGCTCCGCGTGATCGACATCGGCGTTCAAAAAGCGCAGGCGATTTTGGACATTCCGACGATGAACATTGACGGAAAGCAGGAAGCCGCCGTCGCAAAGAAAGCCCCGCTCGACATAAGCGCGACGGACATCAGCTTTGCCTACGAAAAAAGAAAAATCATCGACGGTGTTTCGCTCCAAATTCCGGAGCGATCCAAAATCGCGATTGTCGGCCCTTCCGGCGGCGGAAAGACGACGCTTTGCCACTTGCTTTCGCGCTTTTGGGACGTTGACAAGGGAAGCGTCGCGCTGGGCGGCGTTGATGTCCGCGACTGGAGCATGGACGACCTTATGGCAAACTTTAGCTTTGTATTCCAGAACGTTTATCTATTCCACGACACAATCGCGAACAACATTCGATTTGGCCAGCCCGACGCGCCGATGAAGAAAGTAATTGCCGCCGCAAAAAAGGCTTGCTGCCACGACTTTATTTCCGCCTTGCCGAACGGCTACGACACAGTCATTGGCGAGGCGGGAGCCAGCCTTAGCGGAGGCGAAAAGCAAAGGATTTCCATCGCGCGCGCGATCATGAAAGACGCTCCGATAATAATTCTCGACGAAGCCACCGCAAACGTTGACCCCGAAAACGAGCGCGACCTTATGGCCGCCGTCTCGGAGCTGACAAAAGAAAAGACTGTCATAATGATAGCGCACAGGCTAAAGACCGTGCGCGACGCGGACCAAATCGTAGTAATCGACAACGGAAAGATCGCCGAGCAAGGAAAGCACAAAACGCTCGCCAAGTCCGGCGGCATCTACGCGCGCTTCATCGATTCAAGAAAGCAAGCGGTCAGTTGGAAAATATAAAAACGAAGCGCTCCCAGTCGCGGTTGCGGCCGACGAAACCGCTAGCTAGCGTCGCTACTCACTGTTTTGCGTATGGAAACCATTTAAGGTTGCCGCTAACGCGGCAATCACAAAACAGAGAGTTTCCGCCAGCCGCCCCGCTCCTTCGCGCGCTTTATTTTTCCAAAACCGTAATTTTGGAGGTTAATAATATGGAACTAAAGCTTGGAGACGTGCAGACAACGGCGTTGATTCCGGTTGCGATTAAGGCTAGCGAAAGCTTGAGGCCAAACGCCCGCGTCCGCGACGACGTCGCCGTCCAAATGATTGAGGCGCTTGGCATAGATCCCGCGCCCTACGACAAATTTTTGAGCCACGAGGGAGTCATCGCCCGCACGGTGATGCTTGACCGCATGGCAAAGGATTTTATCGCGCAAAACCCGGAAGCTGTAATCGTCAACATGGGCGCGGGCTTTGACAACCGCTTTAGCCGCGTTGACAACGGAAAAATATTTTGGTTCGACTTGGACTTGCCGGACTCAATAGCGCTGCGAAAAAAAGTTTTTGAAGAGCGCGAGCGCGTTCAAATGATAGAAGGAAGCGTTTTGGAAGACGGCTGGGTCGGAGCGGTTCAAAAGGAAATAAAAAAGCGCGGCGGCGAAAAAAAGGCGCCCGTCCTCTTTCTTGCCGAAGGGCTTTTTATGTACTTTACGCTTGAAGAAATCGCGACGCTCCTTAAGGTATTAAAAGACAATTTTCCAAGAGGAACTTTAATCGCCGAGCAAAACAATCCGATGATGGTCAAAAATCAAAAATACCACGACACCGTAAAAGCGACCAACGCGGTCTTTAAAAGCGGAACATGGAGCGGA
>CADCCO010000017.1 GCA_902799965.1 uncultured Spirochaetaceae bacterium | reverse complement strand
GTCGTCGCGATTGTGGCCGTCATTTTGAATTTGGGAGAAATTTCATAATTCCTATGAAAAAGATTCTATTGATTTGCGCGCTTTTGGCCGCGCTTTGCTCATCCGCCTTTTGCGCAAAAAATCCTTCGGACTATTACTGGCTAAAAATAAAGCCCGTCCGCCAAAAAATTTGGAAGGGCGTCAAGGGGATGGAACAGTATTCTTCCCGCCTGGACTATTACAAGCCGATTCAAAAAACGTCGGACGCGGCGATCATCGTCTGCCCCGGCGGCAGCTACCACCATCTTGGCATGGGGCACGAAGGAAAGGACGTGGCGCTTTGGTGCTGCTCCAAGGGAATCAGCGCGTTCGTGCTAAAATACCGCGTAAGCGGGAACGGCTTCCACCACCCCGCCATGCTGCAAGACGTTCAAAGGGCCATCCAAATCGTCCGCGAGAACGCCGCCCAATACGGAATCAATCCAAAGAAAATCGGAGCGGCGGGCTTTAGCGCGGGAGGCCACCTAGTCTTGATGGCCGCGGAATTTTCCGGCCAAGACGAATTGGCCAAAATTGGCCTTGACCATTCCGTTACTCTTGAGCCCAACTTTATCGTTCCCGTATACCCGGTCGTCTCTATGCAAGACCCCATCGCGCACGTTCGCTCGCGCAAAAGCCTTTTGGACTCAGACCAAAGCCAAGAGCGCAAGGACGAATTTTCGATGGAGCTTCACGCCGACAGAATACACTGCCCCGTCTTTTTGATTGCCAACAAAGACGACCGCACGGTGGACTACCGCAATTCCGTCGAGATGGACAAGGCCATGAGCCGCGCCGAGGTCGCCCACATCTTTGTCCTTGGCGAAAAAGGCGACCACGGCTTTGGCATGGGCAACAACGACTTTGTCCACACGACAAAGTGGAACGACAAGCTTTTGTTGCCGTGGCTTAAAGAAATAGGAGCGGTTAAATAAAAGATTGCCCGATCAAGTCGGGCAATGACAAGCGTGTCATGTTCGGGCTTGACCCGGACATCTTTCCTTACTAAAAAGCGGCGGCGATAACTTCTGAGACGTCAGACACAGGAACAAACTTGATTCCCGCCTTGACGCGGTCGGGCGTTTCTTCCAAGTCGCGCAAATTCTGCTTGGGAATCAAAATCGTCTTTATTTTGTTGCGCTTGGCCGCGACCGTTTTTTCTCGCAAGCCGCCGATTGGGAGGACTTGGCCTGTAAGGCTAAGCTCTCCCGTCATCGCAAGATTCGGCTTTATCGTCTTTCCTGTCAAAAGCGAAACAAAGGTCGTGGCCATTGTGATTCCTGCGCTCGGGCCGTCCTTGGGCGTGGCGCCTTCGGGGATGTGCAAGTGCACGGTGTTTTCGTCAAACCACTTCGCGTCTTTTTGGCCGTTAGAAAGGACGTAGCGCCTCGCCCAGTTAAAGGCGATTTGCGCGCTTTCTTTCATAACGTCGCCCATCTTTCCTGTAAGCGTAAGTCCGCCGCCTTTGGACGGGAACGAAACCGCCTCAAGCAAAAGGGTGTCGCCGCCCATGCTGGTCCAGGCCAAGCCGATCGCCGTTCCGGGCTTTGACGCGCGCTTGATGGAGCTTTCGTCAAAGACTGGCTTTCCAAGATACTTGTCCAAGTCGGGCGCGTCAACCGAAACTTTTTTTTGCGAGGCGGCTTGGATGTCGCCGTTTTCGGCGGTCAAAAGCTCGGTCACGATTTTTCGGTCAACCTTGTCCAGCGCCTTTTCAAAGTCGCGCACTCCCGACTCGCGCGCGTATTCTTCCGCAATTCGCAAAATCGCCGCGCTGGTGTATTTTACCTGGCCTTTCTTCAGGCCGTTCTTTTCCAAATTTTTTGGAATCAAGTAATGCCGCGCGATTTCGATTTTTTCCTGGTCGATGTAGCCGGGAATCTGAATGATTTCCGCGCGGTCGACCAGCGGCTCTGGAATTGTGTCCAGAGTGTTCGCCGTAAGGATAAAGAAAACGTCGCTTATGTCAAAGGGCAAGTCCAAATAGTTGTCGCGGAACGATACGTTTTGCTCAGGGTCAAGCGCTTCCAAAAGAGCGCTGGCGGGGTCGCCGCGCGAATCCTGGCCCATCTTGTCAACTTCGTCAATCAAGAAAACCGGCGCGCGGCTCTTGGCTATTTTTAGTCCCTGGATTATTTTTCCGGGCATCGCGCCGATGTATGTGCGGCGGTGGCCTTTAATTTCCGCCTCGTCGCGCATTCCTCCGACGCTAAAGCGGTAGTAAGGCTTGTTCATCGCGCGCGCTATGGAGCGGCCAACGCTGGTTTTTCCAACGCCCGGCGGCCCCACCAAAAGGAGTATCGAGCCCTTGTTGTCCTTCTTTAGTTTTCGCACCGCCAAGAATTCCACGATGCGCTTTTTTACGTCGTCCAAGCCGTAGTGGTCAGCGTCAAGGATTTTCTTTGCCTTGGCTATGTCGTAGTCTTCGGCCGCCGATTTTTCGCCAGCGCCTTTAGCAGCGTCTTCCGCGCCTTGCGGAACTTTCCACGGAAGCGCGCAGACCAATTCCAAAAAGTTCCGCGTGCCGATGTATTCGGGCGAGTTGGGGTCCATCACTTGGAATTTTGAAAGCTCGCTTTCGACGCTTTCCTTTATTTCGCCCTCAAATTTAAGCGCGTCGATTTTTTCCTTGAATTTCTTGTAGTCGGTCGCGGTTCCTTCCGCGTCGGTTCCAAGCTCTTCTTGAATCGACTTTAGTTCCTCGCGCAAAAAATAATTGCGCTGGTTCTTTTCCACGCGCTCGTTTATTTCGCGCTGAATCTTTTTTTGGATGCGCAAAAGTTCCTGCTCCTTTTTGATGAAGACAAGAACCTGCTCCATTCTTTGGCGGACGTTCACCGTTTCCAGAATCTTTTGCTGCTCGTTTTTGTCGATGTTCAAAATCGACGCGATGAAGTCCGCGATTTTTCCGGGGTGGTCGATGTTCACCATGTTCAGGCGCATTTCCTCGCTGAACATCGGATTGTTTTCGCTGATTTCCTTCATCTCGCTGATAAGGGCGCGGGTCAAGGCCTTTACCTGGAACGTGTTGTCCTCTTCGTCCTCCAAGTAGTCGACCAGCGCCGCTGCCGGCGCCTTGTCATGCAAGACGCTATGTATTTTAAAGCGCTTTATCGTGGAGATGAAAACGTTTATGCCGCCGTCGGGCAAATTGATTTTCTTTATGATTCGCGCCGCCGTTCCGACCGCGCAATAATTCTTTATCGAATTCTTTTGCTTTTCGTCCTTCACCAAGACGATTCCGATAAAGCCGTCGTCCTTTATCGCGGCCTCCACGGACTTTTGGTCGTCCTCGTTGGTTATTTGAAGGGGCGAAAACACTCCCGGAAATATCGGCCTGCCTTGTATGGGCAGCAAGTTGAGCGAAGGCGGCAAAATTTGCTCGATCGGCAAAATTTGCGTCGTCTCTCCGTCCGCCGCCTTAGTCTCTTTTTCGTTCTTTTTCTTAGCCATATCTTTAAATATAAAGAATTTTTGCAAAATCGGCAAGTTTTATGATACAATGGAAGAATGAAGAAATTGACAAAAAGCGTGATTTGGCTATACGCCATAGGACAATTGGGCTGGCCGATTCTTAGCGGCCTTGTGGCTTCTTGGCTTGTGTACTTTTACCAGCCCGACCAGGCGGAAATCGGCGGCGGAATGCCCCTTTTTGTTCCGCAGGGCCGCGTGATTTTTGGCGTCCTTACGATAATCGGCTTGATTGGCGCTTTGGGCCGCCTTTTTGACGCTGTTACCGATCCTCTGGTGGGAAACCTTTCGGACAACTGCCGCTCTCCGCTGGGGCGCCGCGTTCCCTTTTTGCGCTATTCCGCCGTTCCCTTTGGCCTTTGCACGGTTCTTATTTTTTGCGCGCCGGTCAACGGAATAAGCGCGGTCAACACGGCTTGGCTTTTCGTCTTTGTCCTTTTGTACTACTTTTTGCTCACTTGCTACTACACGCCCTACACTTCCCTTATCGCGGAACTTGCCAAGTCGCAGGAAGAAAAATTGGCGCTTTCCACAAGCATTTCGCTAACCTTTATCGTGGGAACGGCGATTTCATATTTGGCGCCAAGCGTTTGGTCGGCCTTTGTTTCTTGCGGAATGAGCCGCGTCCCCGCGATGAGGGTCACGTTCGCCATTTTTTCGGCGCTGGCCGTTTGCTTTATGCTGGTTCCCGGCCTCTTCCTAAAAGAAAAGGACTACTGCCAAGAAGCGGCCTCCGAAAAAACCCCGATGTTCGCCTCGCTGGCCAAGACTTTTTCCAACAAGGACTTTAGAATTTTTGTCGGCCAAGACGTGATTTATTGGTTCGCGCTTACGATGTTCCAAACAGGCCTTCCATTTTTTGTGACCGCGCTCTTGGCCTTGCCCGAAACATACGCTTCGACGATGTTCATCGGCTTGACGGCGGTTTCGCTTTTGTTCTACTTTCCGGTAAATCTTTTGGCGAAAAAGTTCGGAAAAAAGAAAGTCGTTTTGGCGGCCTTTTTGTTCTTCGCGGCGGACTTTTTGTTCACCGGCTTGTGCGGCAAATCATTGGCGATTCCCCAACTGGCGCAGGCGGCGCTGATCGTTTTGGCGGGCGCCTTCCCGATGGCGGCCTTTGGCATTTTGCCGCAAGCGATGGTCGCCGACGTGGCGCAGGCGGAAGAAGCCGCCACCGGCCAAAACAGGTCGGGAATGTTCTTCGCCGCGCGAACCTTTGCCTTTAAGCTGGGCCAAAGCGCCGCCATGCTGGCCTTTACAAGCCTGGCCACGATTTCGCGCTCAAGCGGCATGGGCTACCGAATCGTCGCCTGGACCGCCTCCGCCTGCTGCGCCCTCGGCGCCGCCATCCTCCTTTTCTACAACGAAAAGCGCGTAATGTTCTGCCTAGCGGCGGATAAATAGGGAAAAAATAAAAAACGCGCAGCGGAAATGCGGACGGCGAGAACTTATGAACGTTAAGCTAATCTCTTTGCCCTATAAGTTCATCGTTCGCAGCCGTTCGAATTTCCGCGAGAGCGTTTTTTATTTTTTTTCATCATTCATCCGCGTCGCTTGAGTTGAGAACAAAGTCGCCGTACTTGTCGGCGATCTTCGTCTTGATGCTGTCCATCGGGCGCCAGACGACCGACAAAGAAAAGTACGGAGAAAAGTCGTAGTACTTCTGTCCGTTCGTGGGCGTTACAAGGCGCGGCGAAATCTTGAACTTCATGTTAAAGTCCCAGTCGTGCAAGTCGTGCGTAATCTGAAGCATAAATGACTTTAGCTTAAAGCCGCTCGACTTGCGCAAGCTTTCGTCGTCAAAGCGGAAGCCGTTAATCAAGTCAATAAAGGGGTTTGTTTCGCCTGGAATGCGGCCCGGCGTTCCCATAGCGTCCTGGAAGTAGCGGTAAATAACGTCGTTCCTCGTTTCCATGGAAAACTTCACGTAGAAAAATTTATGCAAGCGGAAAGTGATTGACGGCGTGAAAATAAAGTACGACTGCGTTGGGCGCACAAAGTCGTATGAAATGCTGGTCGAAAGGCCGGGAGAAATTTCAATGCGGTTCTTCCACATCTTGAAATTCTTTCCGGAGCTTGCGTAGGCCAGCGAAAGCGAGTACGGAATGAATTCCTTTTCCTTTTGCGCCACCCAGCCCTTTCCGCGCGAGGCTACAGAACCGTCGGCGTTGTAAGTGTCGCCGTCAAAGTCGTAGGGAGTCGTGTACAGCATCGTGTAAGAAGCCTGCAAGCCGCCAAAAGAAAGCGCCAGCTTAAGCGAGTCGTGATAGTTGTCCTCAAGGTTGTAGTTGTAGGACTCGGTGAACTTAAGCTTTGAGTTGAACAAAGATATTGTCATCGACTGGCGGAACGGCTCTTTTTTCCATTCGTTTTCGTCGGCGCTTTTTTTGGAAATGCCGGTTTCGGCCGTGGCCGTCACGTATGGAAAAGTCAAGTTTAGCGTGGCGTAGTACTTGTCCACTTGCGGCGGAAGAGTCGCGGTCAGCGTAAGGCTTTGCTTAAAGCGCTCGCCAAGCTCGTTGGCGGCAAGCGTCGCGTTCAGCGTGTGCGAAGTGATGGACTCCCTGTCGGTCCAGTCGACCGTCAAATAATCCCATTCAGGATTGTCCGCGTCTCCGATGAACTGCGTGCGAAGCCAGTTGACTGTCGTGTTCCAAGAAATTTGGCTTTCCTTAAAGTGCGGAAAATAAACGAGCGGCCTAAAGACAACGGCGTTCGAGCTGTAAAGCTTCATGTAGCTTGCCTTGTAGTCGGTTTCTATCAAGGACTTCTTTGACGACTCCGAATAGCCGCCGTTGCTAACGCCGTTGGAGTCGGTATGAGCGTCGGCGATGTAAGGGTGCTTTTGGTAGAGCGTCTCAAACGTAATGTTGTTCGTAACGCCAAAAAATTTGTCGTAAAGGCCCAAGTCCGAATTCAGCGTTAGCGGAGCCTTTACCTGAATGTAAGAAGACTTGGCCCTGTTAAAGTCAAAGTCGCCGGCGGTCTTAAGCGGCTCGGAAGCGTAGTTCAACTGCGAAGAAAAATCCGGGCTGAATGTGTATGTAAGCGAATACGAAAAAGGCGTCATCTCGCTTTGGCTTGGCAGGCTAAAGCTCAAGTCCGGCAAAAGCTTGTCGTCAAGCAATGTGTTTTTTTCGCCGTTTTCAGACGCGGCCGTTTCCGTTTTTTTCTCGCCTTCTTTTTCGCCGTCCTTCTTTTCTTCGCCGCCCTCTTCTTCCAAGTCAAAATTCGGGCTGCCCAACTCCAGCGCCAGCTGCTTGTCCGACTTTTTTACCTTGGCCGCTTTTTTTGTCGAGGTAGAGAAAACGGTTCCCGAAACTCTAATGCCGGCGCTCAAGGGCGTTACGGTTGACGGATAGAAAAATTTTCGGTTGGGCGTGTATTCCGACCACTTGTCCGAAACTTCAATCTGCGACAAGTTGCTGAACTGCGACGTCGCCTCCGTGAACGAAATCGAAGAATTGAACGAAGAAATCGAAAGGCTAGTGATCGCCGGCTGCCAGGATTCAGGAACCGGAATTGTGTACGAAAGGTTGTTGCTCCAAGAGAACGAAGAAACCTCGGCCGCGTCCTGCTTTTCTTTTTCCGTCTTTGTCGAATGGTCTTGGTTAGGGTTGTTCAGCAAATAGCTGAACCAGTCCATCGTTTCTCCGCGGTCGCCAAAGTCGTAATCAAAGAAGGGGTCGGAATAAATCGGCATAGACAATGAATAACTGAACGGAACGCTGCCGCTGATTTTAAGGTTGGCCTTGTAGCGGAAGGGCATCCACACGCCCATAAAGCTTGACGTGTCCTTGTATTCGATTCCGCTGGCCGCGAACGAATGCCAGTTGGAGCTTTTCGGGTCTTGGAAGACTACGTTTGAAAAGCCCAAAATCGCGCTGGCCTCGACGGACGGAATTCCGTTTCCGCCAGTGTAGGCTCCGGCGATACCGGTTGAAACGCCGATGTTCGTGTAGTAGTCAAGAAGAATTTTCAAATAGTTTGAAGTGTTGCCCTTGTATTCAGTGTCCAAATTGTGAAGCACAAGGCCCTCAAGCTTTTGGTCCATCAACTTTGTGGGCTTTATCAAGCTAAAATAGTCGCCCAAAATGTCGCTTTCGTTTTTTTTGTCCTTGGAGCCTGTGTCCAGCGGCTTTCTTCCGATGATGTATGTCGAAGTCTGAAAGTAGTAGCCCGCGCGGTTTCTGTAACCAAAGACCGGGTTAAAAATCAATTCGTCTTTTGGATAGTAAAAGGCCGGCAAATAAAGGACGGGAACCGGGCCGGCGTAAACAAGCGCGTTCAAAAATGCGAACTCGTTTCCCGGCAAAAGCCAAATGCGGCTGGCCTTGATTCGCCAGTGGGGATTTTCTTCTTCGTCGCAAAAGGTAAGAGAACCGTTCTTGAACGAAATCGTGCCGCTGTCGTCGCGCGCGAACAAGTCGGAGGCGACGGTAATCTTCGATCCGGACGGCAAGTTGATCGCGTTGCTTTCGGCCTTGACGACGCGCGAATTGTCAAACACGCCTTCAAGCGTTTCCGTGTTGAACAAAAGGCTGTCGCTTGAAATCGATTGCGTGCCGCCGTTGGCTTCCGTTTGCTCAAGCTTTACCGAGCCTTCGGCAAAGAGCATGTCGCGCGCGCGGTTGTAAGAAACTTTGTCGGCGGAGATAATCGTTTTGCTTCCGTTTTTTTCAACCGAAATTTTTACGTTGCCTTCAAAAGTCAAAAGCTCGTCGCCGTTTTTTTCGTCCTTTTTGTTTCCGCTTTTGAGCGCGTTCATAATCGTAATGACAGTGCGCTCGTCTTTCTTTTCTTTTTTTTCTTCCTTGCTTTCCTTGTCCTTCTTTTTTTTCTTTTCTTTTTTGCTTTTTGCGGAACTATCCTCTTGCGCCGATTCGCCGGCGGCGGCGCTTTCAGCCGCGGAAGAATCAGCCGCGCTTTCAGTCGCGGCCGCGTTCTCGGCCTTCAATTTTTCGGCGGCGGCTTCCTCTTTTGTTTGAACCAAAGTCGTTTGGCTGGAAGAATTTTCATTTGCGGCGGCTTCGGCCTCTTGGGCAAAAAAAGAGCCCGACAAAAAGGCCTGCGCCGCAATGAGAAGAAAAACTTTTTTCCAAACGCCTTTTTTAAACATTACTTTTTATAAAACAGTCGCGACATTTGCCGCCGCGACAAAATCACTTTTTTCGCGCTTTTTCTTTTTCCAGCGTTTCCTTTATGTAGCGGCCTGTCCAAGAATCCTTGCATTCCGCCGCCTGCTCGGGAGTTCCGACAGTCACGACGGTGCCGCCGCCGCTTCCGCCTTCCGGCCCCAAATCTATAATCCAGTCCGCCTGGCAAATAACGTCAAGGTTGTGCTCAATCATGACGACGCTGTTTCCCGCGTCCACCAAGCGCTGAATCACTCCCATCAATTGCTTTACGTCGGCAAAGTGCAGGCCGGTCGTAGGCTCGTCCAAAATGTAAAGGGTTTTTCCCGTCTGGACCTTGCTAAGCTCGTTGGCAAGCTTCACGCGCTGAGCCTCGCCTCCGCTCAAAGTGAGCGCGGACTGGCCCAGTTCAATGTAGCCCAAGCCCACGGACTTTAGCGTTTCAAGCTTTCGCGAAATGTGCGGAATCGAAACAAAAAAGTCGCAAGCCTCATCGACCGTCATGTTAAGAACGTCGTTTATGCTCTTGCCCTTGTACAAAACGTCAAGCGTTTCCTTGTTAAAGCGCTTTCCCCGGCACACGTCGCACTGGATGAAAACGTCCGGCAAGAAATTCATTTCAATTTGAATCGTTCCCGCGCCCTGGCAGTTTTCGCAGCGGCCGCCCTTTACGTTAAAGCTAAAGCGGCCCGGCAAATAGCCGCGCGCCTTGCTTTCGGGCAGCGACGCGAACAAGTCGCGGATTCCGTTAAAGACTCCGATGTAAGTGGCCGGGTTTGAGCGCGGCGTTCTTCCAATCGGGCTTTGGTCGATGTTAATCACTTTGTCGATGGCGGCCAGGCCTTCTACTTTTTGATGCGCGCCGACCGGATACTTTGTCCGCATAGTTTTGTTCGAAGCGGCGGGAAAAAGTATGTCGCTCAAAAGCGTCGACTTGCCGCTTCCCGAAACTCCCGTTATGCAAGTGAAAGTTCCAAGCGGAATTTTCACGTCGATGTTTTTCAAGTTGTGCTCGCGGGCGCCAAAAATTTCGATAAAGCTTCCGTTCCCCGCGCGCCGCTTTTTGGGGATGTCCATGCAAAGGGTTCCGGCCAAATACTGGCCGGTCAAGCTTTTCTTGACTTTAGCGACGTCGGCGGGGCTTCCGGCCGCCACGACGTTTCCGCCGTTCACGCCCGCGCCCGGCCCCATGTCGACCAAATAGTCGGCGGTCCGCAAAGTCTGCTCGTCGTGCTCAACGACAATGACGGTGTTGCCCAAGTCGCGCAGGCGGACAAGCGTGTCGATCAAGCGCTGGTTGTCGCGCTGGTGCAAGCCGATGCTCGGCTCGTCAAGAATGTACATAACGCCGGTAAGCGCGCTTCCGATTTGCGTGGCCAAGCGGATTCTCTGCGCCTCGCCGCCGCTAAGGGTGCCCGCGCTTCTGTCCAGCGTCAAATATTCAAGGCCAACGTTTTTCAAGAACGCAAGGCGCGCGCGGATCTCCTTTATGACTTGCGCCGCGATTTGCAATTCAGTCTGAGTGAATTTTATCTTGTCAAAAAAGTCGATAGAATCCGTCACGCTAAGAGCGGTCAATTCGATTATGTTTTTTCCGCCAACCGTAACGCCAAGCGCCTCTTTGCGCAAGCGCGCGCCGTGGCAAACCGAACATTCGCTGACGGACATAAATTTTTCTTCCATCTTCGCGCGCTGGCTTTCACCCCAAGCCTCCGCGTGGCGGCGGTTCATGTCGGCCATAACGCCAAGCCAAGGCCGCTTGTATTCAGACCAGCCCTCGCCGCTTTGCTTTTGGTAAACCCAGCGCAAAACTTTTTTTTCGTCGCCGTTCATCAAAAAGTCAAACTGCTTGGCAGTCAATTTTTCAAGCGGCGTGTCAAGGCTAAAGTCCGCGGCCTCGGCCACCGCTCCGAACATCGCGCGCGACCATTCGCTATCTGGATTGTAAAAGGGCAAGCCGCCTTCGTTAAAGGACTTGGACTTGTCGGGAATTATCTTGTTCAAGTCCCATTCCATTTTTTGGCCGATGCCGGTGCATTCGGGGCAGGCGCCAAAAGGATTGTTAAAAGAAAAAAGCCGGGGCTGCAATTCCGGGATTGAAATTCCGCAGTCGGGGCAAGCGTTCTTTTGGCTAAAGAAAACTTCCTGCTCCGTAAAATTGTTTTCGTCCTGCTGAACGCGGCGCAAGACAATCACGATTCCGTTGGCGGCGTTGAGCGCTGTTTCCAAAGAGTCGGCAAGGCGCTTGCGAATTCCTTCCTTCAAAACAATGCGGTCAACGACCATTTCTATCGTGTGCTTTTTTTGCTTGTCCAGCTTCACGCCTTCGTCAAGGTCGCACATTATTCCGTCAACGCGGGCGCGGACAAAGCCCGCCGTCTTTGCGTCGTCAAAAATTTTCTGGTGCTCGCCTTTTTTTCCGCGAACGACCGGCGCCAAAATCGTAAGGCGCTCGCCGTCCTTCCACGACAAAATCGCGTCGATGATTTGGTCGACGCTCTGCTCTTTTATTTCGCGGCCGCAATTGGGACAGTGCGCCTTTCCGACGCGCGCGAAAAGCAAGCGGTAATAGTCGTAAATTTCCGTAACGGTTCCCACGGTGGAGCGCGGGTTGTTGTGGGTTGTCTTTTGCTCGATTGAAATGGCCGGGCTTAGTCCTTCGATTAAGTCAACGTCGGGCTTGTCCATCGTTCCCATGAACTGCCGCGCGTAGCTTGAAAGGCTTTCCATGTAGCGCCGCTGTCCTTCCGCAAAGAGCGTGTCAAAGGCGAGCGAGCTTTTTCCGCTGCCGGACAAGCCGCTTATGACGACCAGCTTGTTGCGCGGCAAATCGACGCTAACGTTCTTTAAATTGTGTTCCCTTGCGCCCCTTACGCTGATGAATTCCGAAGCGAGCGGCGCGTTTTTTTTACTTCCAGCCATAATTCTACAATAATATCACAGTTCGCGCGCTTGTTCTAGTGGTCACGCGGATTATGCAGCCCGCCGCCGCCACTTTGCCGCTATTCCGCCGCCCGCAAAAAGGCTTGCAGCTGCGCCCGTGTAAAAAGCAAGCTTACAGGCGCGGAGTTTTTAAATGCGGGGCTTTCTTGCCCGGCCTCATTCTGAACGCTGGGCGCGGACAACAAAAAGTACGGAGAATTCTTTACAAACACATAGCCCATAAAAAGAGGCGCCGCGGCTGAATGGCTCAAGCCTTGCCTGGACGGCCCCCATTCCAAAAAAGCTTGCGTCTTTCCGTAAGCGCGCCTTGTGGAATTATCCTTTCCGCGCGCAAGGCGGCGGCTTTCAAAGCGCTCCGAATGTTTTTGCGCGGCTTTTTGCAAAGCGGCCAAGGCGCCTGAGGAAAGCCAAAGAGCCTGGTATTCGCCCATGCCGTAGTAAAGCAAGCCCGTCTTTCCGTCACCGCCCCGCAAGACTTGCGCCTCGCGCGTTTTTCCTTCGGTTTGAAGATGAAGAATTTTAGCCTCGGCCTCCGGCTCTTGGCTTTGCGCGGACAGGGCGTTCAAAAACAAAAAGGCGGCCAAGAAAGCCGCCAGTTTAGCGCGTTTCATTCCGTTTTGGCGGAAGTCTCCGCGGGCTCGGCTTTTTCGGCCTCGGCTTGGCCGGCAGCCTCCGCTTTTTCGACAGCCGCTTGCTCGACAACTGCATGGGCGGCGGCCTGTTCGCTCTTTTCTTTAACTGCGGCCTCAGCCTTCTTGGATGCGGATACGGGAATCGCCTGAACGGCTTCGTCGGTTTGCTCGCCATCTTCGGCTGATTCCGCCGCTTTCGCGGCCGCTTCATTTTCCTTTGGCGCGTCCGCGGCTTTGGCCGCTCCGTTGTATTCCGCGCCGTCGTCGTAAGCGTCGGTCGCTTCAATGCTTTCGGGCGCCGTGCTTGCGGCCTGCAGGGAGCCTATGTTTTCGTCGCTCAAGAACACCATAAGCTTGTTGGCCTGCGCCTTGGTGAAGTAATAAGTCTGCTCGATTGTAGTGCCCTTCAGCATGGCTTCCTCAGACTTGATGCCCTCATAGGCAAGGTTTTGCGCGCGGCGGACGTTGATTGTAAAGTACGGCGTGTTGCTTACGAACATGTAGCCCAAAAAGACTTTTGGCCGCGACCAGTTGGTCATCATGCCTGAAATAATGCCAAAATCCTCGTAGCCTTCGCAAAAGCCGTAAACTTCGCGCGTTTTTTTATGCGAGGCGGAACGGTCCAGCTTCCTTTCGTCAAAGTCCTTAAAGTAGCGGTTTATCGCGTCGCGGACGACGGAGCGGGAGGCTGTGGCAAACTGCAAGGCGTAGGCAGAAGAGTCGTAATACATCATAAAGCCCGCGACGTCCGTTCCCTCGCGGTAAATCAAATGGCCCTTGCGGGCGAACATTTTTCCGACTGTGGGCCGCAAGTAAATGGAACAAGGCTCGATTTTTGTGTATTTGTTCAAGTTCAAAAGGCGCTCGCCAAAGGAGCGGTTTCCGCGCATTTTCTTAGTGTTGTACGGGTCGCCCTGCATGGCGGCCTCTTTGTTCTTTTTTGTGTTCCACTTTATCTTGGTTTCTTTTTTTTGGCCAGACTTAGCGTTTTTTTCATTCGCTTTTTGGGCGGCTTCAGTTCCGTCGTCGTAAGAGTCTACAGGCGCTTCAACGCTTTTGCAGAATGCCGCGGAAGCAAGCAACAGAATGGCGGCGGCGGCCGCGAACGTCTTTTTCATTTTTTACTCCAAATTTGGTCTTTATAGAATAAACACGCCTGAGCGCCAAAAGTTACCGGCGGCAATAAGAAACGGTAAAATTCTTCTTTACAAAAACGGCGCGGCGCGCTAAAATAGAAAGGCTTGAACATTGGAGGTTTTATATGAACATAAAGAAGATTTTGGCCGCGTTAGGCTTGAGCGCTCTTGTTTTGGCGGGAGCGTTTTGCGAAGAGAACGCCGGCGGACACAAAAAATCGGAGCTTTCCTACTACAGCGCCCCGGTCTATAAAGTAATGGATTCCGCAAAGGCCTACATCGTAATTTACGGCAAGGCCGGCCACAATATGGGAACGGTGACGATTCCCAAGGACTGGGCAAAAAACAAGCCCGACAAGGCAAAAAGGCTTTTGGTCCGCAACTGCCCGACCAAAATCAACCCTTACATCACAATCGTAAAAAAGAGCGGCGACTTCCTTAAAGTCATGCTCACGGTTCCCACAAACCACAACGACCGCATTTGGGGAATTGCCAACGAAAACAAGGTTGAGTCCACCGACGGCGTTGAGTCCGTTGACTTGGAACTCTAGGCCGTTTGGCTTTCTTTGTCGCGTAGATGAAAATTCTTGACTCACAGCAATGCGCCGCCTTTAAGGCATTTGTCGAAAGCCACGGCTATTTTATAGTCGCGGGACACAAAGACCCGGACGGCGACTGCGTTTCCAGCTCGTTGGCGGCGGCCGCCATCCTAAAGGCGATGGGCAAAGAATGCCTTTTGCTGAACGTCGGCCCTTTCAAGCGGCCCGAAATTCGCCAGTACGAAAAAAGCTTCGCAAGCCAACTCCCCTTTATGAGCCAAGAGGACAGAAAAAACTGCGGCCTTTTGGTCGTTGACTGTTCGGAACTGCCCAGAATCGGCGACATTGGCGAAAGCCTAAAAGGCTTTGACGCCTTCATCATCGACCACCACAAAACGGCGGAAATTCCCGCCGGCGCCGGCGCGATTATCGACCCAACAAGCCCCGCGGCCGTGTGCCTTTTGGCAATGCTTTACGAAAGCTTGGTCGGAAACCCCGACGCGGAAACGGCAAAAATCATGTTTTTGGGCTTGAGCACGGACACGGGATTCTTTAGGTTTTTGCGCGAAGACAGCGCGGAAGTCTTTGAGCTTGCCGCGCGCCTTGTCCGCTACGGAGCCAACCCAAACAAAATCTACAACCGCATTACGGGCGGAAAGCCTTGGCCAACCCGCAAATTGCTGGGCCTGCTTTTGTCGCGGACGGAGCGCTTTTGCAACGGAAAGCTGGCGCTGACCTACGAGACGATGGAAGACACAAAAAATTACGGGCAGGAAGGCCGCGACTCGGACGCGCTTTACTCCGCCCTTTTGAGCGCGCAAGGCGTTGAGGCAGTTGTCTTTTTGCGCCAAGAAACCGACTCTTCTTGCACGGGCGGCTTTAGAAGCTTGGACAACATTGACGTTAGCGCGGTCGCGGCCAAATTTGGCGGCGGCGGCCACAAAAACGCCAGCGGCATGAGCGTCCAAGGAAAAATCGCCACGCTTATTCCGCAAATTGTGAAAGAATTCTCGCGCGTCCTTTAAGCAAGCCCATAACAGTGGGACCCGCCTATTAAGCCCGCTTTTTTTTCTGCGTCCCGCCATTTTGTTTTTTTTAACTGTTTCCAGTTGCGCGAAATTCTTTCTTTACCATAAAGGGGCGCGGCGATTATTCCGATAATAAAGGCATGAAAAAGTCGCTTTTGATTTTGGCCGCGTTCGCCATATTTGTTGGAACTGCGGCGGCGGAAAAGACTGTCGAATCGCCCTACTCTTTTGAATACCGCGAGATAGCGCAAAAATTGCAGGGGCCGTCCGCGCCTTTTGAAAAGAACGGCTGCATCGTCTTTAGCGCCGAGCTTGGCCCGCGCTATGTCGGCATCGCCTTTGACTTTGAGAACTACCAAATCATTCACCCCTTTATGAGAAAGTCGACTTACGACGAAAACGGCGACCACGTGAACACTTGGTACTTTTACATTTTGGAAGACGTTCCGCAAACAAACAAGATTTACTACCGCATGATAATCGACGGCCTGTGGACCACCGACCGCCTTAACCCCGTCCAGTACTACGACACGCAGACCGGCATTCATCTTTCGGAACTGACCGTGCAAAAGAAAGTCGCCGCGGCCACCCGCGCCAGCGTCCAAAGCGGAGTCGAAGCCACGCATTTTGTTTACCGCGGAAAAAGCGGCCAAAAAGTTCGCTTGGCGGGAACGTTCACCAAATGGGACAGCTGGATTTACGAGCTGAAGGAAACGGCGGCCGGCCTTTACGAGCTGGACTTGCCGCTTCCAAGCGGAACTTACTATTACGTTTACTACATCGGCACGGAGCGCTTTCCCGACCGCACAAACCACGACATGGCCTGGACCGACGACGGCCGCCCGATTTCTAAGCTGGTGGTAAACTAGAACTTAAACCCGCCCATGCCGCCGCCGAACTTTTTGGCGAGCGCGTTCAGGTCCATGCCGCCAAGGCCGCCGGCTCCGGGAGCGCCGCCCATTCCAGGCATTCCACTCATTCCGCCAGCGCCGCCCATCATCTGGCCCATAAGCTGCGCCTGCAAGCCCTTGTTGCGGCTGACTTTTTTCATCGTAAGCCTTGTCTTTTCAAACTGCTTTATAAGCTTGTTCACTTCGGCAACGCTTGTGCCCGATCCTTTTGCGATTCGCTTGCGGCGGCTGGGGCCTATAATCAAATGGTTGGCCCGCTCCTTTTTTGTCATCGACTGAATTATCGCTTCCTGCTTTTTCATGCCGCTGGTGTCAAGGTCGCGCCCCTGCATCGCGGCCGCCGCGCCTGGAATCATTTCCAAAAGCGACTGCATGTTGCCCATCTTTTTGACTTGCTGGAATTGCATGAGCATGTCGTCCAAGGTGAACTCGTTGCGCGCCATTTTCTTTTGCATTGCGGCGGCCGCTTCAAGGTCAACCTTTTCCTGCGCCTTTTCGACAAGGCTGACAACGTCGCCCATTCCAAGAATGCGGCTGGCGATTCTGTCCGGGTGGAAAACTTCAAAGTCTTCGGTCTTTTCGCCAGTTCCTATAAAGAGAATGGGCTTTCCCGTAATGGACTTTAACGAAAGGGCCGCGCCGCCTCGCGCGTCGGAGTCGAATTTTGTAAGAATCACGCCGCTAAGGCCAAGCTGCTCGTCAAAAGATTTGGCGATGTCAACAGCGTTTTGGCCGGTCATCGAGTCGGCGACCAAAAGCGTTTCCACGGGATCCGCCGCCTTTTTGATGTGAACCAGTTCCGCCATCATCGATTCGTCGATTTGAAGGCGGCCGGCGGTGTCCAAAATTATCGTGTCAAGGCCGTTCTTTTTTGCGTAGTCAATCGCGTTCTGGGCAACCTTGACCGCGTCCTTGGCGCCGTCCTCTTTGTAAACAGGAACGTCGATTTTTTGTCCAAGCACGCAAAGCTGCTCTACGGCGGCGGGCCTGACCAAGTCGCAGGCGGCAAGAAGCGGGCGGCGGCCGTCTTTTTTTAGGCGGGCGGCCAGCTTGTGGCTTGCGGTTGTCTTGCCCGCGCCCTGCAAGCCCAGCATAAGGATTACGCTCTGGGTGTCGGGGCCTTTTAACTTTAGGTCTTGCTTTTCGTCGCCCAGCATGGCAACCAATTTGTCGTGAATTATTTTTATGAACTGCTGGCCGGGGTCAACCGCGCGAAGGACTTTTTCGCCCTTGGCTTCTTCCACGGTGGAATTGACAAAGCGGCGGACAACGCGAAGGTTCACGTCGGCCTCAAGCAAGGCCATTTTGATTTGCTCTACCGCGTCCTCAATGTTTTTTTCGCTGATTGAAGATTTTCCGCTGATTGTTCTAAAAACGTCTGTAAAGGCGTTCGTGATTTTTTCCAGCATGAGCTTCCCCTAATTATTTGTTTCCCATCAAAAGTTCAAGCATAAAGTCTTCCGGCTCAATCTCGCGGTTCAATATGCGGTAAAGGCCGTCGCAAATCAAAAGCTTGACGTTCTTGCTTTGCGCGATTTGATGAACGTATTTGCAGGCGATGGCGCCTTCGGGAAGGTAGCCGATTTTTGAAACGTTGGCGATAAGGTCGTCAAGGTCCTTGAACTTTGAAAGCAAGTCGGTCTTAATCATTTCTTGGCCAAAGCGGCGGTTGCGGCCGTACTTGCTTTTGCAGGTAACGTCAAGGTCGCCCACTCCGGCTATCGAAGTGAAGGTCTCCGCGTGGGTTGCGCCCATCGCGAATCCCAGAGTCTGAATTTCGTTGAGGCCGGCGGCCATCAAAAGGCTTTCGGCGTTGTCGCCAAAAATGTCGCTGGTTTCGCTAAGCGCGTCCAAGGCGCCGTAAACGACGGCGATGATGTTTTTTGCCGCCGCGCAAATTTGCACGCCGACCACGTCAAAGCTTGAATAAGCCATCAAGCCCGGAACCCGCATAAGCTCGCGGAACCTGATTGAAACTTTTGGGTTTTCGCTGGCGGCGACAAGGCCGGTGATTTTTCCGAGCGCCACTTCTTCCGCGTGGCTGGGGCCCGAAATGTAGCAAACGCTTCCCTTGTAAAAATCGGGCAAGACGCTTTCCATCGTTTCGACAATAAGCTTGGGGCCGTCGGCGGAAGGAACGAATCCTTTTGTAAGGACTCCGATGTTTGTGTTTCCGTCGGCGATGTTGGGCACGCCGCTAATTTTTTCCAGCGTGGGGGCAAGGTAAAGAGACGGCGAAGCAAAGATTAAAAATTCTTTGTCGGCGGCAACTTCCTTTATGTCGCTTGAGGCCTTTAAATTTTCCGCCAGCGTAAAGCCGGGCAAAAACTTCTTGTTCTCATGCTCGTTGTTGATGGAAGAAACCACGTCCTCTTCCATAGCCCAAAGGGTAACGTCATGTCCGCCGCGCGCCAAGGCCTGGGCAAAGCCAGTTCCCCAAGCGCCCGCGCCGACAACTCCAACCGTCTTTTTAGCAGCCATCGCAAAGCCTTCTGTAAAAAAATTTTAGAACCAAATGGAAGCGTTGTCTTCCCAGTCAATCAACTCTTCAGGTTTAAAGAACAAGTTGATTTCGCGCTCGGCGCTTGTGTCGCTGTCCGAAGCGTGAATGACGTTGTATTGTGTGTGGCAGCAAAAGTCGCCGCGAATCGTTCCGGGATGCGCCTCGGCCGGGCTTGTGGAGCCGACCAATTTGCGCACCAAAGTGACGCAGTCGTCGCCCTGCCAGCACATGGCCACGACGGGCGCGCTGGTTATGTAGCCCACGAGCGAATCGTAAAAGGCCTTTCCCTTGTGCTCGGCGTAGTGGTTGGACGCCAGTTCGGGAGAAATGTTCATCATCTTAAGGCCGATCAATTTGAGGCCTTTTTTCTCAAGCCGGCTGATAACCTCGCCGACCAGCCTGCGGTTCAATACGCCAGGCTTAAGCATTGCAAAACAACGTGTTTCCATAATCCTTGCATTTTAGCGCAAACGCCGCCTGCAAGTCAAGACAGCGCGAACAAGCAAAAAAAACGCTCCCAGTCGCGGCTGCGGCAGGCAAAACCGCTAGCTAGCGTCGCTACTCACTGTTTGCGCTTGTAACTATTAAACTTCGCCGCTTGCGCGGCGGCGCAAACAGAGAGTTTTCGCCAGCCGCCCCGCTCCTTCGCGCGTTTTTTGGCTTGTTCGACGTACCGGGCGGAATCGGCCAGCCGCATTTCAAGCAATTAAAACGCGTAGGGAGAAGGCGGACGGCCGCTTGCTTTGCGGCTGCCAATTTCGCGAAGCGAAATTGACGTAAATGTACATCTTCCATTGCAGCCGCAACCGCAAGTAAGGCCGTTCGATTCTCCCGAGAGCGTTTTGTTTTTCTTATCAATACGCCGCTTCGCGTCGTTTTGGCAAGGAAATTATCCACTCGTCCGCTCACGCGGACTGTCAATACGCCGCTTCGCGTCGTTTTGGCAAGGAAATTATCCACTTGCACTCTCACGAGCGCTGTCAATAGGCCGGCAAGCCGTCCTTTTGTTAAGGAAATTATCCACTCGTCCGCTCACGCGGACTGTCAATACGCGCTGCCCAGACCGCCGACTTTGACTTGGAAGCGGCTGAACTCCATTTGGAAGCTGGCGCGGCCTTGGGTGACGCTGCGCAAGTTGGTGCTAAAGCCGAACATCTTGGCCATCGGCGCCTCGCAGTGAATGAGTTCTCCGCTGGGCTTGGAATCCTGGCCCAAAATCATGCCGCCGCGCTGGGTCACTTGGCTCATCGCGTCGCCCACGAATTCCTTGGGGCAAGAAATTTCAACGTTCATCACCGGCTCCAAAAGCTCCGGCGCGGCGTTCTTGCAAGCCTTGTCAAAGGCGGCCACGGCGCAAGCCTCAAAGGCGAATGTTGTCGAAGTAAGCTCGTTCCAGTCAAGCGCAGTGACGCTGACGGCCGTGTCCACGCAGGGATAGCCGTAGCTGATGCCGGCGGACAAGGCGCTTTCAAAGCCGCTTTTGACCGCGTCGTAAATTTCTTCGGGAATGGAAGAGTCGCGAACAAGGCATTCGTAGCTGTTGCCCTGTCCTGATTCGCGCGGGGCGACGGTGACGGTGATTCCCGCCGTGTTTTCCTTTCCGCCAAGGACGCGGCTGTAGTTTTCCGTCGCGGAGGCTTGGGCGGTGACGGCCTCGCGGTAAGTGACTTGCGGCGCTCCCACCCTGGCCTTTACGCCAAAGTCGTCTTTCATGCGGGTGACCAAAACGTCAAGGTGCAGCTCGCCCATGCCGCTGATAATCATTTGGCCGGTTTCCGCGTCTTCCTTGTGGGTAAAGGTCGGGTCTTCGCGCGAAAGTATTTCAAGCGTTTCGTTCAATTTGTCGCGCTCGCTGATTGAGTCCGGCTCAATGGCGACGCTGATTACAGGCTCCGGGAAGTTGACGCTTTCAAGCAAGACCGGGAAGCCTTCGCTTCCAAGCGAGTCGCCGGTTTGCGCCAATTTAAGACCTATGAAAACGGCGATGTCGCCCGCGCTGACGCTTTCCATCGGCTCGGACTTGTCGGCGTGCATTCGCAAAATGCGGTTCACGCGCTCGCGCTTTTTCTTTCCGACGTTAAAGACTTGCGTTCCGGCGGAGATTTTTCCAGAATACATTCTGACATAACACAGCGGGCCCATTTCGCGGTCGTACTGAATTTTGAACACAAGGCCGAGCGCCTGTCCGCTTTCCTTGCAGGGAACTTCCACGTCTTCGGTTTTGTCGCGCTTTACGTGAACGCCCTTGGCCGGAGGAATTTCGTCCGGCGCCGGAAGGTAGTCGACGACTGCGTCGATCAAAGGCTGAACGCCTTGGTTGTGGCGCGAGCTTCCCATAACGAAGGGAACAAAGGCGCGGCTTATCGTGCCCTTGCGGAGCGCGGCCTTTAATTGCTCGACCGTGATTTCTTTTCCTTCCAAATAAAGTTCGGCAAGAGCGTCGTCGCTAGAGGCAACCGCGTCAACCAATTTTTCGCGCCACTCGTTCGCTTCGTCCAAACGGCTTGCGTCTATGTCGGTCTCGGTGAATTTTTCGCCTTCGCTTTCCGCGTCCCAGCGGATTTCCTTCATTTTAAGAAGGTCGATGACGCCTTCAAAGTCTGGGCCTTGGCCAATCGGGATTTGGAGAGCGACGCATTCCACGCCAAACTTGTTGTGAACGTCTTCCATAGAGCCAAAAAAGTCGGCGCCGATTCTGTCCATCTTGTTCATAAAGCACAAGCGGGGAACGTTGAACTCGTCGGCCTGCTTCCAAACGGTTTCAGTCTGGGGCTGAACTCCGTCAACCGCGCACAAAACGCAAACGGCGCCGTCAAGAACGCGAAGGCTGCGCTCGACTTCTGCCGTAAAGTCAACGTGGCCGGGCGTGTCGATTATGTTGATTTGATAGTTTTTCCAATATGTTGTGGTGGCGGCGGAACAAATCGTGATTCCGCGCTCCTGCTCTTGCGCCATCCAGTCCATAGTGGCCTGGCCGTCGTCTATCTCGCCAATCTTGTGAATTTTTTTCGTGTAATAAAGAATTCGCTCGGTGGTCGTGGTCTTTCCCGCGTCGATGTGGGCCATGATTCCGATGTTGCGCATTTTTTCCAAACTCATAATATCTCCAAAAGTGGGGTCTATTATAATGAAGAATTGAATTATAATCAATGCCAAGAAAAAAACGCTCTCGGGCGACTAAGCGCGAGGCTTGCTCACGACTGAGGCTGCAAGGGAAGATGTACATTTATTTCAATTTTGCTGCGCAAAATTGGCAGCCTCAGAGTGAGCGCCCGCGCTTCTCGCCCTACGCGTTTTTTTTGTCGACTTACAAAAACTTTTTCTTCACCGAAAATTGCCGCGCTTTTGGATTATATCTCAATGTCGGCGGGGGCGGAGCCTTTGGGAACAATCAAAACGCTCTTGGAATTTTTGGCGCGCTCGCGAAGGAGATTGCGGGCGGCTTTTTGCAAGTCTTCCGCCGTTATCGAAAGAAGAATTTTTGTCCGCTCCAAAACTTCCTTGGGGTCGACCAAGTACAGCTGGCGCAAAAAGGCCGCGCTGCCCCTGCCCTTTGGAGTCTTTGGTTGGACAAGGCTTGAATAGGTTCCCGCAATCGCCTTTTCGACCGTCTCTTTGTCAAAGCGGCTTTTTGCGGCGGCGGCCAAACATTCGTCAAAGGCGGCGAGGCTTTTGGCGGGATTGGGGTCGCGGTATGTCGAAAGCGTGAAAGTTCCGCTGATTGGGTCAACGCCGGCAAAGGCGCCGTACGCTCCGCCGACCGTTCGGATTTTTTCCCACAAGACGCCGCTGGACAAAAAATGCGACAAAACTTTTTGGGCGACCGACTCGCGCGTCATATACTTGGCCGCCTTGAAAGAAAGCGCGGCAAAGCCAACCATTCCAGGAACGGAAATAGTTTCGGAGAACGCCGAATCCTTTTTGCCGATGTTGGTCAAAGCGTAAAAGGCCGAGTCGGGCGCGGAAAGCTTTTTTTGCGGCGAGCGCAAGTCCATCTCTTGCGCGAATTTTTCAAAGGCCTTTAAGGCGGCCGGCATTGTGGCTTTGTCCGCCGTAACGTGCAAAACGGCGCCCGCATTGAAAACGCGCGAGGCGATGAATTTCATTTTCTCTATCGTTCCGTCAAGGTCAGCCAAAATTTTCCGCATAGTGAAAATCTGCGAGGCGCCGCCCCAGATTTCGTCAATAGCGCAAGACTTGTTGGTTCGGCATTCGGCGCGGCCGCCCGCAAAAATGTGGCCGTTCGGCATTACAGAGCTTTCCAAGTCGCTCAAAACTTCTTCGGCCAAAGTGCGGACGCGCTTTTTGTCGTCGTAGCGGGCGGCCTTCAAGCAGTCGCGCATCAAGGCAAGAGAAGGCTCTATTTTTTCGTCCAACGCCTTTACCTTGCAAAAAAGCCATTGGCGGCCGGCGAAGGCGCGGTTCGTTTTGTTCAGCTCGCGCGCTCCCGGGCTGTCCGGGCACGAATGGGAAAAGGCCGTCGTGCTAAAGCCGCCGCAAGTCTTTGCGATTAAAAGCGAAGTTTTTTCCCAGCTTAAATTTCCCCAGCCCAGTTCGTTCAAGATGTAGGCGAAGAACGGAAGGTAAGGATAAAGTTCCGGCTCGAAAACGTCAAATGGAAAGGCCGCGGTAAAATACGCGATGCCGTTTGTGTTTTCCACGCTTTTAAAAAGCGGAACTTTTTTTCCGCCGCCTTGTCCGCATAGAATGTCGGCGCGGACGGCCTTGATTTTTTCGTCAACGGCCTTTAAGTCGCGCGGGCGAATGTGCGGAATCAGCGCCTTGTCCTTTTCGTCATCGGCTCGTTCTTGCAAAGCGTGCAGCTGGTCGGCTTCGGCCTGAATCCGCGCTTTTGTCGTTTGAGCCGCCAACGCCGCCGCGATGACTTTTTCCTGCGCCTCGCGCTCCTTTAAATAACTTTTGTCGGGCGTAATAAGCGTCCAAGCGCAATGCTTGTTGTCAATCAAGCGCTTTTTTACAAAGCCCTGAATGAATTTTGGGTCGGCCTTGATTTTGTTCTTCAAGCGGTCAAAGGCGGCGCGGACAAAAAGGCAGTTTCCGGGAACTCCGCCGTAATTCCACGAGCGCACGGCGCGGCGCATAAGGACAAGCGAATACGGCTCTTGGAAGCGCTTTATCTCGCGGTTGTCAAAGTCAATCGCGTTGAGCGCCGCCGAAATTTCGTCCTCCGAAATTCCTTCCTCGCAAACGCGCTCGACTTCCTTTAAAATGCAAGCCTTGACTTTTTCGGCGTTCGTTTCCTTGACTCCGCGAAGGCCTGCGGAAAAAGTTATTTGCCGTTCGGAAGCGTCCGTTCCGTTGGCCACGCTCAAGTCTTTTCCCAAGCCGCTTTTTAGCAAGGCCTTTGAAAGCGGAGAGCCGTCCTGCGCGCACAAGAGGTTCCCCAAAAAAACGCTTTCGGCGTAGTCGTCCATATTGTCGGAATTTCCCCACAGCCAAGAAAGCAGCGCGGTGGAATCCTTGTCGCCTGCGGAAAGCGGGCCGATTTCGCGCAAGAAAGCCATTTTCTTAAACGGCTTTTGCGTTTCGGCGCGCAAGGTTTCTTCCAAAAATTTCTTTTGCAGGCGCGCGTCGAATTTCGTTCCGTCCCGCTCAAAAGAATCCAAAACGTTCTTTTGCAAAAAATCCAATTGTTTTTCTGTCGGAACGTTCCCGTACAAAAAGACAAGGCAGTTTTGCGGCGAGTAATACTTTTTGTGGAAGGCCTTGAATTCCTTGTAGGAAAGCTGGGCCACCTCAAGCGGGTCGCCGCCGGAATCCTTGGCGTAAATCGTGTCGGGAACAAGCGCCTTGTCAATCGCGTCGCCGACCGAGCCCGCGAACGACGAGTAGGCGCCCTTCATTTCGTTGAAGACAACGCCTACGATTTTTGGATTTTTTTTGGAATCCAATTCAAGGCGGCGGCCTTCCTGCAAAAAAGTTTCGCGGCTCAACGTCGGAAAGAAAACCGCGTCGGCGTAAACGCTCATAAGTTTAAAGTAGTCGGCTTCCAAAATCGAGCTTGCCGGGTAAACCGTCTTGTCCGGAAAAGTGAGCGCGTTCATAAAAGTCTGGACGCTTTGGCTTTCCAAAACGGCGAAAGGGTCTTTTAGCGGATATTTTTTCGATCCGCAAAAAACGGAGTGTTCGACGATGTGCGCCGCGCCGTTTGACTTTTTGTTGGGCGTGCGGAAGGCGAAGGCGAAAAGGTTTTCCTTGTCGTCGTTAAGCAAGTGGTAAACTTCAAGGCCGGTCTTTCTGTGCCGCAAGTAAATTCCCTTGCTTGAGCAGTCGGGAATGTCCTGAACGCTTATAAGGTCAAAGCCCTTGTAGGATTTTGAAATCATTGAACGTAAACCTCGTCGTCGTCGCGGCCAATCAAGCGCAGGTCGTCTTTTTCCCAAGCGGCGCGCAATTGCTCCACAAAAGTTTTTGTAATCGCCTCAACGTCTTTTTTGAGCATTGGCTTGGCGGCTTCCTGCTCTTCCATAATAATCGAAGCGCGCGAAACGGAAACGCAGCTTAAAATTTTCCGCTCGAATTCCGGGCTCTTTGCGGCGAGCAAATACGCGATGTCCTTGTCGCTCATCGAAGCCAGCTTTTTTTGCAAGAATTTTTCGTCGGCGTAGATAACGTCTTCCAGAGTGAAAAGATGCTGCTGCAAGTCGCGGCTAAGTTCAGGGTCGGTTCGTTCGATGTTGTTCAAGATTTCCTGCTCCGCGTCCATGTCCATTCGCTTTAGGATTTGCGCGAGCGCGCCGCGGCCGTCTATGCGCAAAGAGTCGTCCTTGACTTGCTTTGAGGCCTTTTCGTGAATCGTCTTGTCAATCGCCTGGATTACGTCTGGCGAAATTTTTTGCATTTTGGCAAGGCGAAGGACCACTTCTTTTTTTTGCGCTGCGTCCATTATGTTGATTACGTCGGCGGCGGTCTTGGGTTCAAGGTAGCTTAGGACAATCGCGATTATTTGCGCGCTTTCGCCTTTTACCAGCGCGAGAATTTCTTCTTTTGTCTTTTCTTTTAGATAGGTGAACGGATGCGCGGCGTCAAGCTGGGCCTCGACTTTTTTCATCAAGTTTCCGGCCTTGCCCGCGCCAAAGGCTTTTTCCAAAATGTTAAAGGCCGTGGCCTCGCCGCCGCCTTCCTTTTTTGTCTCCACAAGCGAGCGGAATTCTTCAAAAATCGCCGCGGCCTCGTCTTGGTCAACCTCGCGGATTGTCGTGATTTCGGGAATTATTTTTTCAACGTCGGCTTGCGGAAGGAATTTAAAGACCTCGGCCGCTTGGTCGCTTCCGATTAAAAGCAAAAATTTGGCCACGCGGCGGTAAACGGAATCGCCTTGAGAAGCGGAAGGCTTTACTTGCGCGCCTTCTTCGCGCGGAATTTTTAGAAGGCCGCCGCGCTTTATCGCGCTTGTGGCCGCGTCAAGTTCTTTTGAAGCGTTGTCGTTGTTGGCCTGCGCGGCGTAAGCCCGCAAGCGCCAGTCGTTTTTGTTCATAATAATTTTTTTTATTGTAGCGCAAACGGCGCGAATTTTCAAGAATAAACATTATTGAAAGTCAACAAAAAACGCGCGTATTGAACAAGTTTTTTTTCGCCGCTATAATTCCAACTACGATGAAAAGAATTCTTGCAGCCGCGCTGTCGCTGGCGTTGGCGTTGCCGACAAGCCTTGCCGCCCAAAATCCCCAAAACGCGCTCAAAGAGCGAGTCGCGTCGATGACGGCGCGGCAAAAAATCGGCGCGCTATGCGTGATGAACTTCCGCTTTTGGACGGACAGCCCGGCCAAGCGCGAATTCTACAACCCCGCGCTGGCGGCCGAGTCGCCCGAAATTTTCCAGCCGCTCAACCAAGTGAATTCTTCCATATATAAATGCGTCCGCGACTACCATATAGGCTCAATAATATTGTTCGCCGAAAACATGAGCGACTCAGCGGCCTCAAAAAAATTCATCCGCGACCTTAACGCCGCCGCGCTCGACGGAAACAACCTGCCCCTTTTGTTCTTTGCCGACCAAGAAGGCGGAAACGTCCTGCGCGCCTACGACTTTTCCACGCCCAGCGCGATGGCGATTGGAAAGAGCGGCTCTTCCCAAAATGCCTGGCTATGCGGAAACGCCAACGGCCGCCTTTTGCTCGACTACGGAATCAACGTTGACTTGGCGCCGGTTTGCGACGTGGCCTCAAATCCGCAAAACCCGGTAATCGGAATCAGAAGCTTTTCAAGCAGCCCCGAAGAGGCGGCGGAATGCTCGGCGGCCTTTAGCCAAGGCCTTATAGACGCGGGCGTCCTTCCCTGCGCAAAGCATTTTCCAGGCCACGGAGACACTTCGCTTGACTCGCACAAAGACTTGCCGGCCATTCATTCCAACCTGAAAAAATGGAAAAAAATCGAGGCCGTTCCTTTTAAGCTGAATATACAAAAAGGCGTTCCGCTAATAATGACCGCGCACATCCAATGCCCCGGCCTGGACAAAACGCGCCTCAAATCAAACGACGGCAAAAAAGAAATCCTCGCGCCCGCCACGCTTTCAAAAAAAATCCTGACCAAAATTTTGCGCGGCTCGCTGGGCTACAAAGGCGCGGTCATTAGCGACGCGATGGACATGGCCGCCATATACGACAATTGGACAAGCGACGAAAGCTTTGTGATGGCAGTCAACGCTGGCTGCGACTTGATCATAAACCCCATCAACGTTTACTCAAAGCAAGACGCGGAATTTTTGGAAGACTTTTTTTGCAAGGTTGAACAAGCATTGCAAAGCGGCGCGCTGGACAAAAAGGCGCTGGACGCGGCGGTCGCGCGGGTTTTGGAGCTAAAGCTGAAGGCCGGCCTTATAAAAGTCGAACCTGCGGCGGGCGAAAAGGAAGGCGGCGCGCGCGTCGCCGTTCTTCCGCAAAAACTCGTCCCAATGGCAAAAAGCGAAAAGCAAGAAGCCGCGCTTATGTCCAACAAGATCCAAATGCAGGCGACCCGCGCGTCGTTTGAAAACATAAAGAGCCCCGTCCGCGCGCACGGAAAAAAAATCTTGGCCTTTGTTCCGTCGCAAGACAGAATGGAAATCCTGCAAAAGAATTTCGCGGCGCGCGGAATCGAAGGCGCTGAATTTGTCTCTTATGAAAACCGCGCGGCGCCAAGCAAAAGCGACGCGGCCAAAGTCAAAGGCTCCGACTTGATTTTAGTTTTCACCAACCTGAACGGAAGCGCGGTCAAGGATAAAAAATTGTGGCAGGCCGCCTACCCCGCCGCCCTCGCGCGCGAAATCAAAAAAGCCGGCGCCGCAAGCCGAACAATCGGCGTAAGCATGAACCTTCCCTACGACAAAAAAATTTTCCCGCAAGAAGAAGGCTTTGGCTGGGCCGCGCTCTACAACTACACGCAAATAGGTTACGCGCGCGCCGTCCAAGCGCTGTTTGACTGAGCGAGCGCAATAACAAAAAATAAAAACGCTCCCAGTCAAAAACTGCGCTCTTACTCACGGCTGAGGCTGCAAGGAAAGATGTACATATACATCAATTTTGCCTACGGCAAAATTGGCAGCCTCAGAGTGAGCGAGCGCAGTTTTTTCCTTGCGTCGCTACGCTTCGCTTTGTATAGGAAAAATATCCACTCACGCTCTTGCGAGCGCTGTCAATCGCGCGTTTTTTATTCTTTACAATTACGCTTGTTCATAAAAAAAATCGCGCCTCGTCTGAAGCGCGAAAGAAAAATGGCCCATATGTGAATCGAACACACAACCTGCCGCTTAGGAGGCGGCCGCTCTATCCAGTTGAGCTAATGGACCTAAAATTCAAAAATTGTAATAAACGCCGCGCTTTGCAAAGCCGGCAAAGCCGTCCGCCTTGACGTCCTTTGAAAGCAAGGTTTCGTCGCAGTGGCACAAATATATTTTTTTTCTCACGTCGGCGGGCAAAGTTTTCAAGTCCGCGTAGCTTGCGTGAACTTCGTTTTTAAACCAGCAAGCGTCGTGAAAAATCCATTCAATGTCAAAGTCGCTCAAAATTCCGTCAAGTTTTTCGCGGTCGAATTTCGTGTCGCCCGTAAAAAGAATTCTTTTGTCAACGACCAAGCCGCACGAATGAAAAACCTTGCCTTGGGCGCTGCGGGCGTTCGAGTGCGAGGTTTCAAAAATCTTCAAGTCGATTCCGCCCTCGCCGCCAATCACGGCGCTCTTGTACCAATGCTTTCCGACGCGGACGCTTCTGGGCTTTTGCTGAACAAAGTAGTCGTCAAAGCCGGCGGTTTTTCCGTCAAAGGTTTTGCTGTAGCCCAAGCCGCCGCGCAAAGATTCGTTCCACAAAGTTTTTTTGTACTGGTCGCCAATGACAACGACGGGCCGGTCTTTTTTCATATAGTAGCTTGTAAAGGCCACCTCTTCCATTCCGCCGATGTGGTCCGCGTGAGAATGGGTCAAGATGAAATTCTTCACGTCGGAAATTTGAATTCCGTACTTTGAAATAGCGAGGGGGCACAAAGTGCCGCAGTCAACAAGAATGTGACTCTTGCCCTTTATGAAAAGAACGTTGTTTTGAAAATTTTCTTTAGCAAAGGCGTTCCCAGTTCCAATAAAGAACATTGAAAGTCCGCCCGAATTTTTAAGCTCAAGCTTGCCTTGAACTTTCGCAATTTTCATAAATTCCTCGAACTTTTATTCTATAACAAAATTTAATTTTTGTCTAGCATTTTGTCATTCTGCCGCGTTGCGGCATCTGCTTGCGACATTACAACAAGCCCGGCAGGCGGTACACGTCTTCCACGCCGCGGACTAGAACGCCGCCCATGCCCAGCTCCAAGGCGGGCGCGATGTCCAAGTCGTAGCGGTCGCCGACGCTTATTATTTTGTCCATCGGAACGCCGGCCTCGTCCGCCGCGCGCGCGAACGGCTCCTTTGCGGGCTTTGAAAGGTTGCAAGTGTCAAGGCCGACCAAAACTTCTATAAATTCCGACACGCCCAGCGCGTCCAAAGTTTTTCGCGCGGGCAAAATCGGATTGTTGGTCACGCACAAAAGCTTATAGCGGCGGGCAAGGTCGGCGAGCGTTTGGCGCAGCCTTTCGTCGCGGCCCAAAAAGTCCGCCGGCTCTATCAATTCGCGCCGCCACTGGACGCTTTGCTCTATGCTGATTCCAAAAGAGCGCAAAGTGTTTGAAAGCGAAACTTTTTTTCCGCCGTTTTCCGCCGCGTATTTTTTGCGGTAATCCGAAACCATTTTGCGCGCCTCTTCGTTGGAGATTCCGCGCAGGGCTGCGAAGCGGCGCACTTGGCAGTCCACTTGCTCAAAGGCGTAGGCCGCGTTTGTGTACAGCGTGGAGTCTATGTCAAAGATTATCGCGCGCAAGTTTTGCGGAACGGAATAAAAGCGCGGAAACTGTTCGCCGTTTTGCGGCGCGTCGATTCGCGCAATCCTAAAAGCGGCTTCCTCAAGGCTGGAATAAATTCCAAGCCTAAAAAAGGCGGCCGCCGCGTCGCCCAAAAGCTCAGCGTCGGGAATCTGGGCCGTCGTTATTGTCGCGCCCGAAGCTTGTTCTTTGGCCTTTAGCAAATCTTTGTCGCGAGCCTGGCCTCCCGTCACGACCACCCCTTCTCCAAACGGAACGCCGTTTGCGGCGGCCGCCTCCTTTATGGCGTTGAAAGCCTTTTGGAAATTTTGGACTTTCTCTTCTTGGCTGGAACCGGGGTCGGGAATCAGGCAGGAAACGTTCCAAAATCCCTTTGCGGGCGACGGCATTGTCCTAAGTCCCGGAGATTCAAAAAATTTTGGCGAGCATAAATTAAGGCCTTCGCTGGAACCCGCGCGGTCGCAAAGGCGGCCGGGAAAAAGGGTCGCGGTTCCCACGAGCGCCGCCACAAAGTCCGGGCCTGCGTCAAAGACTGGAACGCCCGCGGCAAGGCCTAGCGCGGCGGCGTTTTTTTGAATCCAGTCGCAGAGCCATTGGGTCGAAGTGTAAAGCCTGGAACTTTGTTCCCATTCGCGCGAAAAAAGTTCCTTAAAGGCCGCCAGCCGCGGCTCGTAGATTTTTTTTTGCTCGTCGGGCGCGGGGAATTTGGAAAAGAGGCCGCTGTCGAGGCCGGCCGCAGTTTTTGGCTTGCAAGCAGTTTCCGCGCTGTCCGCCCCCCACGGCAGCGTGGTTCCGTCGGCGGCGACGATTGTGGGGCCGTTCCCCGAAACGGAAACCGCCGCGCACTGCCCCGCAAGCTGGCTTGGAAAAAATTCGCGCAAGGCCGCCGTCCATGAGGCCGCGCGGTTAAGGTCTTGCGAACAATTATCGCCAGCCGTCAAATATTCAATTCTTTTAAAATCAAAAACTTCCCCCGACGCGCCTACAAAGGCGGCCTTAAGGGAAGTCGTTCCGATGTCAATCGCAAGAACAACGCTATTGTTCGTCATCGTCGCTTACGCTTGCGTCCTGCTTGACAAGCTTTTCGATGATGTTGCGGTTGTCAAGCAAATCGCTGAGCGACTGGTTGTGGTGAACGCGAGTGATTACGTTGGCAAAGAGGCCGCTGACGTTGGTGTTGATGTACCATTCCTTGTCCTTGAGCGCCTCGTGGTAAACGGCGTTGGTTCCGATTACGCGGTAGAAAAGACCTTTTTGGTAGGCTTCGTCAAAAAGCTCGATGGCGTTTCCAGTGAAGAACGGAAGAGAAATCGCCGCGATTACTTTTGTGGCGCCCTGCTCCTTGAGGAACTGCATGGCCTTGAGCAAAGTTCCGCCCGTGCCAAGCATGTCGTCGGCAAGGAAGGCGACCTTTCCGTTAACGTCGCCCAAAAGCTTTATGGCCTTGATGTTTGTCGAATGCGCGTCCTGCGTTACGATAGAATAGTCGCGCTCCTTGTAAATCATCGCAAGCGGAAGCTTAAGGCCGGAAGCGTAGAACTTGTTGCGGTCAATCGCGCCTGTGTCGGGAGAAACGACGACGAGGTCCTCTGTCTTTCCCGTAAGGTCGACAATCTTGGCAAGCTCGCGGATGATTTGGTAGGAGGCGTGCAAGTTCTCCAATGAAATTTGGTTGAAGGCGTTTATGATTTCGCGCGAATGGATGTCGAGCGTGATGATTCTCTTCACTCCGAGCAATTCGTAGATGTGGCCCAGCATGCTGGCCGTCAAGCCTTCGCGGCCCTTCTTCTTGTGCTGGCGGCTGTAGGGGTAAGCGGGAACAACCAAAGAAATGCTCGCCGCTCCGGCCTGGCGCACGCAGTCAATCGTAACCAAAAGCGACATCACGTGGTCGTTGACCGAAAGCGAAAGCTTGTTCTTTCCGTCGTTGAGCGAAAGGACTTCGTGGTTCTCAACGTCTTGGAAAATGTAAACGTCTTTTCCGCGAACGCATTCCAAAAGTTCGGTCTTGAATTCGCCGTTCATAAAATATGTGAAGCGGGCCTTGACCTTAAAGACCGGCGGCCTGTACTTGTCGGTCGCGCCCTTCATGCAAATGTCGGAAGTGTTGATGTCGCTGCCAAAATTGATTTGCTTGATCAATTCGTTTTTGTCAAGTTGGTAGCGCTTTGAAATGACATCGTTCTTCAATGTGAAGCGATGCTTGTACATGTGGCGAAGGTGCGTTATGACTTCATCGGCAAAAACTTCCCCGCCCGGGCAGGCTACAATCGCAAGGTTTGTAGGTTCGGAATACGGCATTTTTTTCCTCTGTGCGTCCGCAAAGCCATGCTCCTGGCATCTGGTCATCGCGGCGAATTCTGTCAAAAAGCATACTAGCGCAAAGAGCCTTTTTGGTCAATCGCCAAGTGAATTTCCGCGCGGCGGCAAAGCATTGACAAAGCGGCAAACGCGTTATAATATAGAAAGAACGTCTTTTGTTTGGGGGAATTTTATGAAAAAAAGCTTTTTCCTTTTGGCCGCGTCTCTTTTTGCGGCAGCCGCCTTGGCGCTTTTTGCGTCTTGCTCTGGCGACGGCGGTCCGGCGGGCTTTTCCCAAAACGGCAGCGTCACGTTCGTTTTTAACGACGGAGTGATTAAGGCGCTTAAAGGCTCTTCTTCAAATTCCAGCTCAAGCTTGAACGCCAGCGCGGCGGTCTCAAAGTCCTTGGCGGGAATCGACGACGTTAGCGAGTACAACATCAAAGTGACCCTTACCGTGGACGGAAGCGACCAGACAAAAGAAACGACTATGGAAGCGGGGCGCGAGGCCTCAGTCACTTTTTCCGACATCGCGGTTGGCGTTAAGGCAAAAGCGGCGATTAAGGTTTTAATCGACGACTTTGAGTACGCTTCGGGAGAAAGCGATGAAATCACGGTGGCGGAAGGCTCCAACCCGCTTACAATAAAGGCCAGGCGCGCGACGCTTTACCCGATTGTTTTGTGGAACGGAATGAGCGCGGAGAAAAAATTTGAATATGAAAACAAAAACGGAACAAACGGCAACATATCCGCTGTCAATGACAAAACTTACACGCGCGGCGCCCAGATTTTTGGACACGTCAGCCCCTCTTCCGCAATAACAAACCCCAGCCTGCAAATAGAAAACGACACAAACCCCGTCTACTGCTTTGGCGACGACACACTGTATTGGTTTTACGACGGAAAGATTTACACTTACGCCGCGCCCAATTACGACCAAAGCGGCGACCCGATTGACATTAAGTCAAAGCTGGATGCAAAAGGAGTCACGGCGCCAAATCTTGGATTCAACTCTGTAGCTTATTGCGACGGGTATTTGTTCCTTTGCGTGAACGCGAATTACAACCACCACTTTGGCGCGATAAGACTTTCAGACCAAGAAGTCTTGGTGGTCAGCGTTGAAAGCGGCAAGACTTCAATGCAAGTCAAGAAAGAAAGCGAAGGCCGCTACAGCCTCTACAGCCTCAGTTCTAGCTTGTTGCTCAAAGAATCAGTTTCCATTACGGCGGACGGAATAAGCATAGACACATCATCCCCAACGGAAACGAGCCTTGGTTTTCCCATGGAAAGCGGAGAATTTTTCAACTCGCCAGAAACTAAAATGACAGACTTGCAAATTCACGGAGACT
>CADCCO010000016.1 GCA_902799965.1 uncultured Spirochaetaceae bacterium | reverse complement strand
TTGTTCGGAAGGCAATTGTCGATGATTTTTATTTCAAGCGACAATGTGGATGTCTTGGACGCTTCGCAAAAATTCCTTTTTATAAGCGGCTTCTTTTATTTGGTGATTCCATTTTTGAACGTGTCGCGCCTTACGGTGCAAGGCTTGGGCTATTCCAACCGCGCGATATTTTCAGGCGTCATAGAAATGCTTGCCCGAATTTTTGTAAGCTTCGCGCTTGTTCCGACGATGGGCTGGACCGCGATTTGCTTTTGCGACCAAGCCGCGTGGGTCAGCGCGACCTTCTTTATTTTTTCTTACTGCCTTTGCTTAATCGGACGCTTGCAAAAAGAGGCGCGATAAGGACAAAGGAGCCGCGCAAAAAATCAATTTGGACTGCCTTTCCTTGCCGCGCCCATTCTTCCTTTATCGTGTTGCTCACGCTGGGCATTCCTTTTTTGCGGAAGAGGGAACTTTCCCATTCCAGGCCTTGGGAACGGATTTTTCCGCCGCTGTTTTTGCCAAAGGCGCGGGCGACGGAAATTACGTCGCCGGGCTTTAGTCCGCTTATGCTGAATGACGCGCGCTCCGCCTTCCACAAAACTTGCCCGCCGCAAACCCACGCGTCCGGCGCCAGCGGGCTTCCGAACAAATTGTAGATTGACAAAAAGTGGTCGGGCCGGCCGCCCGCGCCGCCAATTAAGGTGATGAAAGATTTTTTGTCGCAAGCCAAAGATTTGCCGATGAGAAGGCTTGGAATGCCGCGCGGTTTTTTGGCTTGCTTGCGCTCTTCGTTTCGCGCCAACTCCCGCGCGCGTTTTAGCGCAAGCTCCGTGTCTGTGTCGTCCTTGTAGGCGGGCGAGCGCTCTATTATCGCGGAATCGCATTCTTCCAAAAGTTTTTTGTCGCTTATCGAATCAAAGTCGCCCAAAACAAGGCTTGGCGCAAAGTCGTACAGGCCGGCGAAAAATTTTTGGTAGGAACGGAGCGTTTCCAAGCCTGAGTCGGCTGCGATGACCGCGTCCGGCTTTTGTCCGTCCGCCAAAATGTTTTTAAAGTAGGGCGCGGCTTCGCTTGGAGAAGGCGCCTCTCCGCCCGTGAACACGATTATTTGCATAAGCGCTTTAATTCTAGCGAACTTTTGCCGCTTTTTCTAGAGGAATTTTTTTTGTCCAGAATTCTTTCCCCGCGCGGCTTCTGCAAAAAAAATGAAAAAAATCAAATTTTTTTCAAAAAAAAGTGTTTTTTTTGCGCAAACTGTTGTATCTTATATATGAGGAAAATATTTGAACCGGAACATCAACATGGAAGCGCTAGTCCTTTCGGCCAGGGAAACCGCGCAGGACAACCGCTCCGTTTGCCTTTTGACAAAAGACGGAATTGAATGGACGACTCTTTTTGGCGGCCCCAAGAGCAAGCTGCGCGGCGCGGTGAGCCCTTGGAACCGGGGCGTGGCCTACGTTTACAAAAACGAAGAAAAGCAAAGCGCAAAAATAACAGACTTTGACGTGAAAAAATACCATCCGACTTTTCGCGAAAATCTTTTCAAGTCATTCGCCGCCGCGCTGGCGGGCGAAATCGTCTCAAAGTCAAAGTGCGCGGGAAGCCCGGAGCAATGCTTTGTTTTGCTGAACGGCTTTTTGGACGGAATGGACCTTCTTGGCGAAGAAGAGTCGCGCCTTGGCCTTTTGCGCTTTTTGTGGCGCTACCTGGAGCTTTTGGGCGTGCGGCCTTCCGTGGATTCCTGCCCGCGCTGCGGCAAAGAATTTGGCGCGGTCGAAGGCGCGGCTTTGTCTAGCAATTTTTCACAAAGCGCGCTAGAATTAAAGGCGGGTGGAAAGCGCGCGCTGTATTCTTCGGCGGAGGCGGCCTTTGTTTGCGAGGAATGTTGTTCTCCGCAAGAAAAGGGCTTTAGGCTGTCGGAAGGCGCTCTTTTTTACCTGAAAATTTCTGGCGGAACCTCTTCGTTTGACATGGCCGCCGCGCGAAAGGCAAGGCTTCCCGCGCGCGACTTTGCGGACTTAAAGGCTTTTTTGTACGAAATGACTGAAGGCGCCTTGGGCGCCAGGCTAAAAACTTTGGAATCTGGAAAGGGGATTTTATGAGAGCGGTAGACATCATTATGAAAAAGCGCGGCTCGTTTGTGGTTGACGATAACGGCGCGCGCTCAATGGTCGGCGACACAAAGCTTACGGAAGAGGAAATCAAATTCATCGTTGACGGATACGTCGCGGGACAAATTCCCGACTACCAAATTTCTTCTTGGCTTATGGCCGTTTACTTTAACGGAATGGATTTTGAGGAATCCGCGGCGCTCACAAAGCTGATGCTCCATTCGGGCGACGTGATTGAATTGCATGGCGACAAATACGAGGCGATGGGCTTGCATGGGCCTTTTGTCGACAAACATTCGACCGGCGGCGTGGGCGACAAAATTTCTTTGCCGCTCGCTCCAATCGTCGCCGCTTGCGGCGTTCAAATACCGATGATGAGCGGCCGCGCGCTTGGCCACACCGGCGGCACTTTGGACAAGCTTGAGTCAATCGAAGGCTACAAGGTCGGCCTTATCCCCGACGTTTTCCGCGACTACATCGCAAAGGACGGCTACGCGATGACCGGCCAGACCAAGGAAATCGTTCCGGCCGACCGACTGCTTTACGCCCTGCGCGACGTCACCGGCACGGTCGAGTCGGTGCCGCTAATCACCGCCAGCATTCTTTCCAAAAAAGTCGCGGAAGGAAGCGACGCGCTTGTTTTTGACGTAAAGTACGGAAGCGGCGCCTTTATGAAAACGCCGGCCGCCGCGATGGAATTGGCAAACTCTTTGGTTAAGACCGCGCAGGCGATGGAAAAAAAGGCCGCCGCCTTGATAACAAATATGAACACGCCGCTCGGCTACAAGATAGGAAACTTCTTGGAAATCGAAGAGACTGTCGAATGCCTTCAGGGAAAAGGCCCGGCGGACGTTATGGAGCTTACCTACGCGCTTGGCGCCCAGATGCTTGTTCTTGGCGAAAAGGCCGCGAGCAAGGAAGAGGGAATCGCAAAGTGCAAGGAAGCCGTCGCTTCGGGCGCGGCGCTCAAAAAATTCTTGGACAACGTTGACCGCCAGGGCGGCGACTCAAAGAAATTGATGGAGCAAGTCGGAAAGCGCCGCAGCGCCTTTAAGGCCGAGCTAAAGGCCGACCGCGCGGGCTTTGTTAACATCGACGCTTACAAGACAGGACTTGCCGGCGTTTACCTTGGCGTTGGCCGCGACAAGACGACCGACCCTGTTTGCCCCGACGCGGGAATGGTCTTGCGCGCCCGAACCGGCGACAAAGTCAACGCCGGCGACGTGATTATGGAAGTCTACGGAAAGGACGAGGCTTGCCTTGAACCCGCGATGCAAAAATTGCGCGAGGCCGTTTCCGTTCAAGACGCGGAGCCGAAAAAAGTTCCGCTCATATACAAAGAAATAAACTAAAAACGGATTTTGCATTTTGAAAACGTGGAATAAAAAGGAAGTCTCAAAGGAAACAGTTCTTGCGCTGCGCGACAAGTACGGAATCGACTTGCTTGAAGCGTCGGTTTTCGCGCGGCGCGGAATTACGGGGGGCCAGGACGCGCTTTGGTATTTGGAAGACAGCGAGCGCTTTTTGAGCAACCCCTTTGACTTTGTTCAAATGGAAGACGCCGTGGACCGCATTTTGGCCGCCGTTGACGAGGGCGAAAAAGTCTTGATTTTCGGCGACCGCGACGTTGACGGAATCACTGCCACCGCCGTTTTGTACGGGCAGTTAAAGCGAATGGGGCTGGACGTTTCCTGCCGCCTTCCGAGCGGCGACGACTCTTACGGCGTGAACGCGCAGGCGGTGGAAGACTTTTCCAAAAACTACGGAAGCCTTTTGATTACCGTTGACTGCGGAATTTCCAACAACGCGGAAATAAAAATGGCGCGCGACTTGGGCATAAGCGTCATTGTGACCGACCACCACAACGCGCCGGAAAATCTTCCCGACGCGGACATTATATTGAATCCAAAATGCGCCGGCTCCGGCGTTTCGTTCACGGAGATTTCCGGCTGTTCCGTCGCCTTTAAGCTGGCCGAAGCGCTCCGCTTTTCCCAGTCCGAGCTTTACAAACAGGACTTGTGCCTTTTGAACGTCCGCGGCGGCGTTGTGGAATGCGTAAAGGTAAGGAACCTTTGCAAGCGCAAGGCCTTTGAAAAAGACTTTTCGGGCGGAACGATGAGCCTTGCCTCAAGCGGACTCTTGGAATTTTTGCGCGGCGAGCAAATCTTCGTTTGGGACGCGCCCGCGGTTTCTTCCGCCTTGAAAAGCCTTTTTGGGAGCGGAGTTGAATTCAACCTTTTTGACTTGCGGCCAGAAGCGGCTAAAATCATTCCGTACGTCGCGCGCCTTTCGCTTGAGAACCTTTGCGCAAAGTCAAAGATGGCGCGCTATTCCGACGAGCCTTCAAGCGAAATGGACGCCTTTTTCAACATATTCGTGACTTGCATAGAAAAGAAAATCGAGACGGCTTTCCCGGCCGACAAAGCGGCGGCCGAGCGCGACTTGCAGCTTGCGGCCCTTTCGGTTCTTAGCGACATAATGCCGCTGAAAAACGAAAACCGCGTTTTTGTCCGCCGCGCCTTGGATCAAATCAACAAGGGCAAGATTAGGCCCGGCTTGCTGGAGCTTCTGGCGCGCCAAGGCCTTTTGGGAAAGCGGGTGACCGCGCGCGACTTAAGCTGGAACGTGATTCCCGCCCTAAACGCGGCCGGCCGCATAGGAAGCCCGGAAGATTCTTTGAGTCTCTTTTTGGAAGAAAGCCCCGGCCAGCGCGAGCTCTTTGCCGAAAAAATAATCGCGCACAACGAAATGCGCAAGGACTTGGAGGCCTCCTCTTGGGAATACCTGGGCGGCCGGCCTGAAAGGTCCCTGCAAAAATTCAACGGAAAATTTTGCCTAATCGTCGAAGAAAAAATTCACCGGGGCGTTGTCGGACGAATAGCCGCAAAGCTTGTGCAGCGGACGGGCGTTCCTTCAATAGCGATTACAAAAATCGACGGCGTTTACGTAGGATCGATGCGGACGGCGCGCGGCGTTCACTGCACGGATTTTCTGGACAAATTCGGCGACATTTACATAAACCATGGAGGCCACGCCGGCGCGGCGGGTTTTTCGCTCACGCCGCAAAACTTCGACTTGTTCACGCAGAAAATTTCCGGCTTCGCTCAAAATCTGGAACTGGGCGCGGACGAAAACGAAATCGTCGACATAGACGCGGAGCTGGCCGCCCAATACGTGAACGACAATTTGCTCGCCTTGGTGGACCGCTTTGAGCCTTACGGGAACGAAAACCCTGAACTGGTTTTTATGACGCGGGGCGCAAAGATTGCCGGCGCGCAAATTATGGGAAAGGGCGAGCGGCAGCACTTGAAGCTTACGGTTGAAATCGGAAGCCTAAAATGGCCGGCCTTGTGGTGGGACCAAGCGGAGCGTTGGGGCCGCGACTTTAAGGTTGGCGACAAAATAGACTTGGCCTACAATTTTCAGCGGAACTTTTTCAACGGCCAAGAATCCCGCCAGCTGCAAATTGTTGACGCGCGAATTCCTTTTGCCGCTTCCTGACGGCCTCGACGATTTTGTTCCCGGCCTCCAATCGGCTTATGTCGTCCATATGCCAGTCCAAGTCGGAAGGCGGGAAGGGCGGGTTTGGATTGGGAGCGCGGCGCTTGGAATACTCTTTTTCCAGCGCGACGGCGGCTTCTTGGCTTCCCTTGTCTTGGACGCGCTTTAGGTAAGGCTCGCCCAAGCCGCAGATTTCCGCCGCTCCGTCAAGCTCGTAAACTTGAGGCCGGTCGTTTGTCTTTTGAACGTTTCGGATTGTGACGCTGCGGCCGTTCGCGCAAGTGTAGACTTTTCCCGCCGACTGAATGTGCTTGACCACGGAAAAAGTTTTTCCGCCGTCGCTAAAGAAAGCCTTTGCGTTTGTGTATTCCATGTCCGTCCGCCAGTAGCGGATGGTGTAAACCGCGTCTTTTGTTATGTAGGTTGAATATATGTCTGTTTCCGTGACTGGCGGGCAAAGCTTCACTCCGTCCGCGCCGGCCATTTGCGCCCAAAAGCCCAAAAGCGGGTCTTCGTTTTGCCGGGCGCTTCGCTCTTGTCCTTCGCCGTCAGCGCGGCTTTCCTCGTCCGTAGCGTTCAGTTTTACCGCAAAGCGCAAGTACAAGTTCCCGCCGATTATCGCCACGGGAATGACGCTTGGCTCCTTTAGGCCGGGATGCCATAAGAATATTTCCCAAACCGAAGCGTTTTCGGCGGCCCGCTTGCTTGTGACAAGAGGCCGGTATTCGATGAAAATTCGCTCCGCTTCCGGGCAGGTGGAATCGTTGACCGTCCGCTTGGCCGTCCAATAATCCGGCTCGGCGCTTCTGTCCAAATGCCAGCCGTAAAAGGTTTTTAGCAAAATGGCGGCTTCTTCCTTTCGCTTGGCCTCTTGGCCGTCCGTTTTTCCGCAGTCAAAAATAACGTAGCGGTCGCCGCGTTCCCAAACGCCGCCAAAGGCCGCCGGAACGCCGACCGAAAATTCTCCGTCCGCCACTTGCGCCCAAGCCGCCGCCGCGAACAAGCATAGTGGTATTGCAAAAAAAAGCGCCTTTTTCATCAATAACTATTATCGGAATTGAAATAGTTAAGGTAAAGGAAAAAAAACGCGCGATTGACAGCGGGCGGTTGGCGGAAACCGCGCTTTTTAGGCATTGCCACAGTTCCCCCAATTCATTATAATAAAATTTCATATTAAAATTAGGGGAAACTATGCTTGAAGAGTTAAAGCAGCCGATTGGCGAATTAAAAGAAAACATTCTTAACGTTTGGGGGCGTCTTTGACGCGCCCTCGGTCTATAAAAAAATAGCGGAACAAGAAGAGCTTACCGGACAGCCCGGCTTTTGGGACGACGCGGCCAAGGCCGGAAAAGTTATGAACCAAATCAAGCGCCTCAAAAATTCTGTCGAGCCCTGGAAAGATTTGATGACTCAAATCGACGACGTTCAGGCGCTTTACGACCTTGCCGTGGAGTCGGGCGAGCAGGGTGAGGAAGCCGAAATCCGCGCCCAATTGGAAGAAACCCAAAAGCGCTACGAAAGCGAAAGCCGCATGAGCCTTTTGAGCGGCGAGGTCGACGCGTCGAGCGCCTTCCTTTCTATTCACTCCGGCGCGGGCGGAACGGAGGCCGAAGACTGGGCCTTTATGCTTAGCCGAATGTACACAAGGTGGGCCGAGCGGCGCGGCTTTAAGCTGGAGACCGTCGACCTTTTGGAGGCGGAGGGCGGAATAAAGTCCGTCACTTTCCAAATTGACGGCGACTACGTTTACGGCTTTTTGAAGGGCGAGGCCGGCATTCACCGCTTGGTGCGCATAAGCCCCTTTGACGCCAACGCGCGCCGCCACACTTCTTTTGCCAGCGTTTACGTGTTCCCGGTTTTGGACGACACGATAGAAGTCAAGATTGACCCCAAGGACTTGCGCGTCGACACTTACCGTTCCGGCGGAAAGGGCGGCCAGCACGTGAACAAGACCGACTCGGCGGTGCGCTTCACCCACTTGCCAACGGGAATCGTCGTTGCCTGCGACAGCGAGCGCAGCCAGTTGATGAACCGCGCCACGGCGATGTCGATCCTTAAGTCGCGTCTTTACGAGTATTACAAGCAGGAAAAGGAAAAGGAAAACGCCAAGTATTCCGCCGAAAAAAAAGACATTTCCTGGGGAAACCAAATTCGCTCGTACGTTTTCCAGCCTTACACTATGGTCAAGGACTTGCGCACGCGCGCGGAGACCGGAAACATTCAGGCTGTAATGGACGGCGACATCGACCAATTTATAGAGGCGTACTTGAACGCCATGTGGAAGGGACTTCCATTGGACGCGGAAGATGACGGAGAGGACGCGGAATAGCATTTTTGCAAGAAAAATTCTATTTTCTCTTTTTGCGCTTTTCGCGTTCGCGTCCGCGGCGGGCGGCGAGTCCTTTTCTTCCGACATCGCCGAAGAAAAGGCTTGGGTGCTGGCCGCAAAAAAATTTGAGGTGGAGGCCGCAAAGTCCAAGAGCGCCGAAGCCGCCGCCAGCGTCACGCCCAAGCTTATTTTGGAGCGCATTTCCGTTGACATGAACCGCTCGGTTTTGGGCGACGAAAAAATCGCGCGCAAGACTGACGATTATTTGAACGAGCGCCTTTCGCTCTTTTTGCAGCTGAGCAAAGAAATCCAAGCCCGAGACTCCCTTGCGCTTAAAAAGCAAACGCCGCTGGAATTTGAGATGGCCCTTGGCGACGAAGAAAAAAAAATCAAGGACATAAAAAACAAGATAGACGAAAACCTAAAAAAGCAGGAGCTGCTCTTCCATCCGGAAAAAGGAAAAAAGCGGCAGGTCAAGGAACTGAAAAAAGAGCTTGAGCCTGAAAACGAAATCATAACGCTTTACAAAAACGATTCCGAAAGCCTCTTTGAGCCTTCCGCCGACGCGCAAAAAGGCGGCCCCCTTTCGCGCAAGTATGAAAAAGAAATTTCTTCCGCAAAAATAAACGCGTTGATAGACGGAAAGCTGGTCTTTTACGGCGACTATGTTTCCGTTTCCGTAGACCTGATTTCATACCCCGGCGCAAAAAAAATCGCGTCGGCTATGGAAATCGGTTCCCTTAGCCAAATAAGCCTTGTCGCCGAAAACCTTGCCTTCGCGCTATTGCCAAAAATAGCGAACGGACTTCCCGTCGAACTGGCCTTTCAAATAAATCCCGCCGACGCGTTGGAAGACACCGTTCTTACTATTGACAACATCGTCTACGACCCTGTTCCCGACAAGGCCATCGTAAGCTCCGGCTTTCATTCTATTTCTGTTGAAGCCAAGAATTACGCGCGCGAAACTTTTGTCTATGACTTTTCGGGCAGCCGCCGCTTTTTTGTCGAAGTGAACTTTAAGGAAAAGTCGGAAGGTTCGGTCAAGCTGGCGCTGAGCAAATTCACGCCCGGCAACTTGTTCTTTGACGGAAAATACGCCGGCGCCGCTTCCAAGACCGATTACGTTGACGTTCCGCTAAAGGTGAACGGCAACACTGTCTTTGGCTATTTTGAGGCGCCGCTTAAAAGCAAGAAAAAAGGCGGCGAGGAAAAAATGGAAATGATGTTCCTGCAAATTCCTTCGCGGCTGATGGTTGACGGGAACAAGCTGGAAACCCGCGTTAAGGTTTTTGACGTGAGCAAAAACATCGACAAGCGGCGCAAGATAATGTACATCGCTTACAGCGCGCTTACGCTTTCTTTGCCCTTCTTGTTTTATTCATACGGCCGCTTTGTTTCGTACCAGCGAGCGTATCAGTCCGAATATGGAAACGTTGACGAAACGACCTACAACAATTTCCGCGTCATGTCCTTGTGGGCCACGGGCTTGACGGCCGCTTGCGGCGTTTGGTTCGTGGCGGAATTGGTCGCCTACTTGATTGCGGTTGACAAGACTCTTCCGCCCAAGGCAAGAAAAATCAGGCGGTCCACGATAAAAAAGATGGAGCGCGCCAAAAGCATGGAGGCCTTCCAAAATTCAATGAAAGAAGAGTCGGAAGCCCTTACGCCCTTTATGCCGCCAAAAGAAGAGCCGCCGCAAGAAGGCGGCGAAGAAAAAATGATAGGCCCAAAAGAAAAGGAGGAATGACCGTGAAATTGTCTTTTGCTGAAAAAATCAAGAGCCTCTTTTCAGGGCGGAGCGCCGAAAGCGAAGGCTTTTTTGACGACTTGGCGGACGCTCTTGTTGAAGGCGACGTTGGCGCCAAAATCGCGATGGAATTGATAGACAGCCTTGAAGACGCTTGCCGCAAGGAAAAGATTTTCGGCCAGGAAGAAATTCTAAAAAAGCTGAAAGGCTTTCTTTTGCCGCTTGCCAAAGAGGCCCGCTTTCAAGTTCAGGAAGGCAAGACCAATATTTGGATGCTCTTGGGCGTGAACGGCGTAGGCAAGACCACAAGCGCCGCCAAAATTGCCTTGCTTCAAAAAAACGCCGGCGTTCAAAATTTGGTTTTGAGCGCGAGCGACACTTTTAGGGCGGCGGCGGTTTCCCAGCTTGAGGCGCACGGAGAACGGCTTGGAATCCGCGTCGTCGCGCACCAAATGGGAAGCGACCCCGCGGCGGTCGTTTACGACGCGGCGGAGGCCGTTCGGTCCAAAGGCGGCGGCTTGGTCATCGCCGACACCGCCGGCCGCTTGCACAACAAGGAAAACCTTGTCCGCGAGCTGGAAAAAATCGACCGCGTCTGCGCCCAAAAAGCGGACGAGGGCTGCTGCAAAAAGATTTTGGTGTTGGACGCGACGACGGGCCAAAACGCCTTGCGGCAGGCGGAGGTTTTCAACGAGGCGGTCGGCGTTGACGCGATTGTCCTTACAAAATGCGACTCAAGCGCCAAGGGCGGCGCCGTTTTTTCAATAGGAAAGGAGTTGGGGCTTCCCGTCGCCTTTGTTTGTACCGGCGAAGACTATGGCGACATAGAGTTGTTTGACGCGCAAAAATACACAGACGTTTTCTTAGGAATGTAAATTGAAGGCTCTTGAAAAAAAGCATTTTGTTTTTCTGTCTCTTTTCGCGGTCTTTTCCCTGCGCGCCTTTTGCGCCGATCAGGAAGAGCCGGCAATTGACATTCCCCAAGAGTTTGAAGGCGTTCAAGACGTGATCGACTTGGAAAGCGGCGCGGCGATGGAAGGCGAACTTCCCGCTTACCAAGAGGGCGGCGAAGAGGCGGTTCAAAATGAGTACGCGTCTTTCCTTGATTCGGCCAACCGAATAAGAATGCATAGCCAGGACTCGGACGTTTTTTTGGCCAGCCACAAATCGACCGGCAAGCGTCTTTTGACAAGCTTTGCCAACGGAAGAATTCAAAGGCGCTTTTACGCGGACGACTTGAGCCTTGAAAAAATCGAGTATTGGACGCTGGCTGGGCCAAGCGCGCAAGGTTCCTTGGAGCGGGAAATTTCATTTAAAGCCGCCGCCGGCAATTTAAGGGCGACCTACGAAAGAAATTACGCGGACTCCACCGAGACTCGGACTTTCTTTTATTCGGACGGAAGAATAAAGTCGCGGCGGAAAAATTTTTTCGACAAGGACGACGTCCTTACCGCATTTGAAATTTTCACTTGCGCTTACGACTCTTCGTCAAGGCTTGTTCAAGAGCGCCTGCAAAAGTATTCTGTGAACGGAAGCGACGTTGACCTTTCCAGCGACGAGCTGAACGTGACGAAGTATTCGGGCAAAAAAATAAGCGAAACTTCGTATTACAAAAATTCCATTTTGCGCGTCCGAACTTTCTATCCGGAAGGAAACGAAGACGAATACGCCCGCGCAACATATTTTGACGGCGGCATGATTGTCCGCGACTTTTACAAGGGAAACATAAAAATTTCTTCAACTGTTGACAATGGAGAGAGACGTGAAAATTAAAAGCGATTTGCTATGGATTTATTATGTAGCCAAGCGTTTTTCTTTGGCGGGAAAAAAAGGCGCCGCCGCGTTCGCCTCGCGCTTGTCGGCCTTGGGCATTTGCCTTGGCGTTATGACGCTTACCATTGTCATCAGCGTGATGAACGGCTTTCAAAGCGAGTTTATCGACGCGATAATGGAAGTGTCTTCGTTCCACGCGCGCGTTCAAGACGAAAGCCGCGGCGCGGAGGCCTTGCGCTTTCTTCAGCAAAATCCAAAAGTTCTGGCCGCCTACGAGTTTGTCGAAAGCGAGTCTCTTGTCCAAACGCGCGACGGAAAGCAGGCGGCTGTCTTAATACGCGGCGTGGAGCCTGGCGTTATGAAAAGCGACGCGGGCTTTGAGCGCGAGCTAAGAATTTTGCGAGGCGTCTTTGACTTGCAAAAAAAGAAGATCGGAAAAGACGGCGAGACTATTGAGCCCATAGTGATTGGAAACTCTTTGGCGCGCTCGCTCGGAATACGGGTTGGAGACCTGGTTTCGCTTTATTCAATCGCTTCAAGCCGCCCGCTTGCCGAAGCCTTTTCAAGCCCAAAAACTTTTTACGCGCAGGCCCTTTTTTCAACCGGCTACGCGGACATAAATTCAAGCTATGTTTTTGTCGAAAAAAGCGCCGCCCAAGAATTCTTTGACCAAAGCCCCGTTCAAATCGGAATAAAGCTAAAGAAGCCTTCCGCCGACGCGGCGCTAAAAAGGGAGCTTCAAAAAGAATTTCCAGAGGCCAGTTTTGTTTCCTGGCGCGAATTCAACCGGACTTTCTTTGGAGCCCTAAGGGTTGAAAAAAACATGCTGATGCTTTTGGTTGTCTTGATCTTTATCGTCGCCGCGATAAACATATTCAATTCGATGAGGCGCATTGTCTACGAGCGCCGCTTTGAAATTTCTATTTTAAGCGCCCTTGGCGGAAGAACAAAGTCGATAAAAAACATTTTCATCATGCGCGGCTTTTTGACCGGCATAAAAGGCTCGCTGCCGGGCCTTGTTCTTGGAATGTTTTTTTGCGTCAACATAAAGAGCGTGTTCGCCGTTTTGTCCCAGGCCCTTTATTGGGCGCAGCTTGCGTTCGCGCTTTTCTTCGCTCCAGGCTCTGTTTCGGCGATGGCTCAAAACCCTATGTTCGCGGTTTACGGAAACATTCCCGCAAGAATGCGCCCGATGGAAATCGCGTTCATAACGCTTTTCGGAATTCTTTCTGCCGTCATTTCTTCTTGGGCGGCCAGCCGCGAAATTTTGGGCGCGGCCATATCGGAGGTTCTTCATGATGAATGAAATTTTGCGCGTGGAAAATTTGACAAAAGACTACAAAAGCCAAAGCGAAAGCCTGAGCGTGTTGAAAGGCGTGAACTTGACTGTCCAAAGGGGCGAGCGCGTTTGCGTCATTGGCGAAAGCGGAAACGGAAAGAGCACTTTTTTGAACATTTTGGGCGGAATCGATTCCGCTTCGGGCGGCCGCGTTTTTGCCTGCGGAAAAGAAATTACGGGCATGGACGAGGAGGGCTTGACGGAATACCGCGCGCGCTTTGTCGGGCTTGTCTTCCAATTCCATTACTTGCTAAAGGACTTTACCGCGCTTGAAAACATTTTTTTGCCGGCCTACATGGCGGGCGTTCCAAAAGCCAAGGCGATGGAAAAGGCCAAAAAGCTTTTGGCCGACGTGGGCCTTTCGGAGCGCGCGACCCACTTGCCGTCTGAGCTTTCGGGCGGCGAGCGGCAAAGAGTCGCGGTGGCGCGCGCTTTGATTAACGAGCCGGAATTGATTTTGGCCGACGAGCCCACCGGAAATTTGGACCCGGCGAATTCCGCGATGATAGGCGACTTGCTTTTTGACATCGCGAGCCGCTATGGAAAAAGCCTTTTGCTTGTGACTCACGACATGGACTTGGCCAAAAAGGGCTCTTCGATTTACGAAATGAAAGACGGAGTGTTGGTCAAGCGATGAATCTCAAATCCTCGTTTTTGTTCGCAAAAAGAATTTTGTTCCCAAAAAGCGGCCGCGCCACAATCGGGCGCAAGAGCCTTGCCGGCGCCGTTTTGTGCGTCGGTGTTTCCCTCATTCCGATGGTGGTCGTCTTGGCGGTTTCAAACGGAATGATAGAAGGAATCACCAAGCGCTTGGTTTCGCTTTCGTCTTCGCACATCCAAGCCTTTAGCGCCGACGGCGACGCGCGCTCTTTGCAGGCGGCCGCGCAAAAAATCGCCGCGCTTGACGGCATAAGCGCCTCCTATCCGATGATAGAGTCGTCCGCTTTGGCGATGGCAAATTCCAAAAGGTGCGGCGTAACGCTTCGCGCGCTTCCGCCTGAAGTTTTTGAAGGCCTTGCAAGCTACAAGGAATTGTTCGAGGCCGAGAGCGGCGACATCAAGAAATTTTCGGTCGAACAAAAAGGCGTTTTGATAGGAAAGGGCGTCGCCGAAAAACTGGAACTTTCCGTTGGCGACAAAATTCGAGTTGTCACGGTCAAGAAGGGCGGGGCGGGAAAGCTTTCTCCGTCGGCGCGCTACTACAAGGTTTCGGCGGTCGTTTCATGCGGCTACCGGGAGCTTGACGCGCTTTGGCTTTTCTTGCCCTTTGACGAAGGCGCCAAAATCACGCGCGGCTGCGAGCTGTCCGCTTCGGTAATGTGCGAAATCGAAAAGCCTTTTTCTCCGCAAATATCTGTCATGCAAAAAAGCGTTAAGGACGCTCTTGGAAAGGGCTTTAAGGTTTACCGCTGGGACCAGATGAATAAGAGCCAATACGAAAATTTTTCCTCTACAAAAATCCTCTTGCTTTTCATACAGTTGTTGATTGTCTTGGCTTCTTCCGTGAACATTTCAAGCGCCTTGGGAATGCTGGCCTTGGAGCGCCGGCGCGAAATCGCGATTCTAAAATCCTTGGGCGGCTCGTCAAAGGGCGTTTCGCTTTCGTTCTTGATAACGGGCTTTGCCTGCGGCTTGGGCGGCCTTTTGATTGGAATGCCCATAGGGCTTTTTTTGAGCGTGAACATAAACGGGCTGCTCAAGGCGGCGGAAAAGGCCGTAAACTTTGTGGCGCGGGGTTTGTGTTTTTTCGCGAATGGTGATATAATGGCCTACAGGCAAATTCATCTTTTGAGCGAGGAATATTACTTGAAGGTCATTCCGATTGACGTTCCTTTTGGGGATTTGCTTTTGATTGGCGCGGCGGCCCTGCTGCTTTCCCTTGCGGCGAGCGCGGTTCCCGCCATAAAGGCGGGCCGGGCCCGGCCTTTGGACACTTTGCGCGATTCGAGGTAGGTTTATGCTTTGCGACATGTGCCATAAAAACGAAGCGATAATTTACGTTGAGCAGACGAACAGGCTGGGGACAAAAAAAGTCAACCTTTGCCGAGACTGCGCCGCGTCTTGCGGAATTTCTCCTGAAAGCCAGGAGATAGACAGGCAGATAGGCTCTTTGTTCCAGCAAATTTTGCGCGACAGGCGGGAGCGGCTTTTAAAGGACGACAGGGCATGCCCGGTTTGCGGCCGCCTTCGCTCCGAAATCGTATTGACTGGCAGGCTTGGCTGCCCCGAATGTTACGCGATTTTCAAAAGCGAGGCGTTGGAATACTTGAAGTCCAAAAAAGTCCAAGGCCCCTACACGGGAACTATGCCCAAGCGCCTCGCGAATTTTAGGTCGGCGCTGACCGACCGCGTTATTGTCCGCGAAAAGCTTGAGGACGCCGTCCGGCGCGAAGACTACGAAAAGGCGGCCTTTTACCGCGACTACCTTAAGGCGATAGAAAAAAAATCGGTGGCCGCTCCCAGCGACGCCGCTCCCAACGACGGAGACCTATGACGCGCGAAGAAAAAAAGTCCGCGGGCGACGCTTGGTACGCTTCAAAGGGCCAGGACGACGACGTAGTTCTTTCCAGCCGCGTCCGCCTTGCAAGAAATTTAGCCAACTTTCCTTTTCCCGCCAGCTGCGACGACGACGAAGCGGTCCGCGCGCAAAACATTGTTTTTGACGCTTTCAACCACTTTGAGGACGCGGACGCTTACCAAAGCGTTCCCCTTGCAGCCGTGGAGCCGCTTGGCGCGAAAATTTTGTCGGAGAGGGGGCTTTTTGAAAACAATTTCGGCACCGGCCTTGTTATGAGGCTTGACGGAATTTCAAGCTGCCTCGTGAACTGCGTCGACCATGTCCGCGTCGCAAGCTTCGCGCCGGGCCTTGCCTTGAACGCCGTTTACGCGTCGTCCGCCGACATAGACTCGCGCCTGCAGGAACGGATACAATTCGCGGCCAGCCACGATTTTGGCTACCTTAACGCCAACGTTATGGACTCCGGGAGCGGAATGAAAAGCTCCGTCCGCGTCCACCTGCCTTCCATTTCGTACGCGGGAAAAATCGACGAAATAATGTCCCTTGCGGCGCAAAAAGGCTTTTCCGTAACCGCTCCCTACGGAACGGGCAGCCGCGCCGGAAGCTCCTTGGGAAGCATTTACCAAATTTCAAGCGTTCAGTCCGCCAGCGGAAACGAAATCGACCAGCTGGCCGCCGCCACAGCCTTTGCCAAAAATATTTGCGAAACAGAGCGCAAGTTTAGGGCCGAATATGCCGATAATAAATCGACTCCTGTTCGCGACATGATTTTGCGCGCCTTCGCAACCGCGAGGTTCTGCATGATGATGGACTTGCGAGAGGCGATTGACGTTGTTTCAGCGGTAAAGTGGGGCTTGGATTTGGGCTCTGTCAAGGGAACAAAGGACTGGGAGCTTTCTTCTCTTTTGTACAGAATTCAAAGCGGACACTTGGGCTTTTTGCTCAAGACCGGAAATTTTCATTTTGAAAGCGACGTTGTCTCTGACGAAAGCCTTAAAGAAAAGCGCTTGAGGGCGATTGTGATGCAGGACGCATTTAAAAAAATATCGTTTGTAATCTAAAGAGGTTTTTGTCGTATGAAATCGTTCTCACAACGAGCCCAAAGATTGATTGTGGCCCTTGCCCAAGACGAAGGAAGAAAAAGCGGGGCCGCGCAGCTTTTGCCCGAACACTTGATGCTGGCCTTGCTTAAAAGCGCCGACGGTTTGGGATACGCGATTCTAAAAATACTGCGCGTCAATGTTTTGACCTACCAGCTGGAGCTTGAAAAGGCTGTCGCTGGCGGAACCGCGCGGCCCCAAGACTTTTCGGAGCTGCCGCCAAGCCGCCGCCTCTTGACCTTGTTTGAGTCCGCCGAATACGAAGCTCGCTCGATGAGAAACAACTACATCGGAACGGAGCACTTGCTTTTGGCTGCCATTCGCGAAAACGCAAGCGTGACAGCGCGCTTCTTTGAACGCGCCGGAATAGATTTTGAAACTGCCCGCGAGGCGGCTTTTGACGCGCGCGAACGCGTCCAAACGTCAGCCGGCTCGGCCTTTAAGGCGGGCGACGCGGACTTTAAGCGAATGATGGGACAAAACGGCGGCCAAGAGCGCTCGTCTTACGACAGGCAAATGGCTGGCGGCGGAAGCGAGCAAAAGCAAAAGGGCGGCGGCTTTTTGAAGAATTACTCGCGCGACATAACGGAGCTGGCTCTAAAAGGCTTGGCCGATCCGGTAGTTGGCCGCAAGACAGAAATCGACCGCGTCGTGCAAATTCTTTCAAGAAGAACAAAGAACAATCCGCTTTTGATAGGCGAGCCGGGCGTTGGAAAAACCGCCATCGCCGAAGGCCTTGCCGAGCGAATCGCGTCGGGAAACGTTCCCTACAACCTTATGAGAAAGCGCCTTTTGTGCCTTGACATGACGGCCTTGATTGCCGGAACGAAGTACCGCGGCGAATTTGAGGAGCGAATGAAGCGCCTGATGAAAGAAGTCCGCGAAGACAAAAGCGTGATTCTGTTCATCGACGAAATACATACGATAATTGGTGCGGGCGGACCGGAAGGCGCGCTTGACGCGTCGAACATTTTAAAGCCCGCCCTAAGCCGCGGCGAAATTCAAATCGTCGGCGCCACGACCATCCGCGAATACAGGCGCTATATGGAAAAAGACGCGGCGCTTGCCCGGCGCTTTCAGACGGTTTCGGTCGACGAGCCAAGCGACGGCGAGGCGCAGAAAATTCTTGAGGGTCTAAAGCCCAAGTACGAGGAATTCCACAATGTCCGCTACCAAGACGAGGTTCTTCCCGCGATAATCAAATTTTCGCGCCGCTATCTTCCCGACCGTTTTTTGCCTGACAAGGCGATTGACATTATGGACGAGGCGGGCGCTTGCAAAAAAATCGCGGAAGGCGGCCGGCCCGGCGCGCTCGACGAGCTTGAAAGGCAAATCGACGCGCTTAGCGAAGAAAAAAATCTTTTGGTCAAAAGCCAAAACTACGAAAAGGCCGCCGAAGTCCGCGACAAGGTTGTGGACCTAAAGGCGCGGCTTGAAGCGTTTAAAGAAGAATGGAAGAGCAAAAACGGAGCCTTTGTCCGCAGCGTGGGAGTGAACGACATTTGCGCCGTCATAAGCCAGATGACCGGCATTCCCGCCGAGCAGCTGAGCGACGACGAAAAGTCGCGGCTTCTTAAAATGGAGGCCGAGCTCCACAAAAGCGTCATCGGCCAGGACGAGGCGATTAAGGCGATTTCGTCCGCCGTCCGCCGAAGCCGCTCTGGCATTTCAAGCCCCAAGCGGCCCACGGGCTCCTTCATTTTCCTTGGCCCGACCGGCGTCGGCAAAACCCAGCTGGCCAAAAGCCTCGCCAAATTTTTGTTCGGAACCGAAGACGCACTTATCCGCATGGACATGTCCGACTATATGGAAAAGCACAACGTCAGCAAAATGGTCGGTTCGCCTCCGGGCTACGTCGGCTTTGAGTCCGGCGGCCAGCTTACCGAACAAGTCCGCACGCGCCCCTATTCGGTCGTCTTGTTTGACGAAATCGAAAAGGCGCACCCGGAAGTATTCAACCTTTTGCTGCAAATTTTGGAAGAAGGCGAGATTGTCGATTCGCTTGGCCACAAGATTAACTTTAGGAACACAATCATCATAATGACCAGCAACGCGGGCGCGCGCGAAATCACCCAAGAGGGCCGCGTGGGCTTTTCAAGCGTTTCAGGCGGCGTGATTCCTTACGAAGAGATAAAGTCAAACGCCATGCAGTCAATAAAGGAATTCATGCGGCCCGAATTGCTCAACCGCATAGACGATATTCTTGTATTTGACGCGCTTGGCCGTGAGGATGTGAGCCGCATTTTGGACTTGCAAATCGCCGACTTGAATTCGCGCCTGGCCGAAAACGGAATCAGCCTTTCGCTAAAGGAAAGCGCCCGCGACTATCTCATCGAAAAAGGATACGATCCCAGCATGGGAGCGCGCCCGATGCGCCGTTTGATTCAAAAGGAAATCGAAGACCCGCTTTCGCTTTTGGCGTTGGAAGGAAAAGTCAACGGCGAAGCGTATGTGGACTGCGCGGACGGCGCTCTTGTCGTCAAGCCAAAAAAATCAAGGCAGGCAAAAAGTTCCGCCAAAAAAGAAAAAGAAATGCAGGGCGCTGTCTAACGGCGGCCTTGCGGGAGGGATAAAATGTCAAAAATAGAATTCTCTGACTTTGGAAAAAAACTCACCGGCGAGTCCGGCATACTTCAACTGATGGACGACATCGGAAAGCCCCTGCCGGCCGGCGTAAAGCCTTGCCGCTTGGGCGGAGGAAATCCGGCCCGCATACCGCAAGTGGAAAAGCTTTACCGCGCGCGAATGGAAAAAATCATGGGCCATAAGGACGACTTTGAGCGCCTTATCGGCTTGTACGACAGCCCGCAGGGGCGCGTCGAGTTCATTGAATGCGTCGCCGAATACCTTTCAAAAACTTACGGCTGGAAAATCGGCCCTGAAAACGTCGCGATAACAAACGGAAGCCAAAGCGCTTTCTTTTACATCTTCAATTTGCTGAGCGGAACTTTTTCCGACGGAAAAAAGTCTTTCAAAAAAACTATTGTCCTTCCGCTTGTTCCCGAATATATTGGCTATGCCGACCAAGGAATTGAGCGCGGCCAGTTTGTCGGCATTCCATCAACTTGCCAATACGAAAAGGACAAGACCTTTAAGTACCACGTTGACTTTGACGCGCTTGAGCGCTATTTGGAAAAGCATGACAACGTAGGCGCCCTTTGCGTTAGCCGGCCGACAAACCCGACGGGAAACGTCTTGACCGACGCGGAAATAAAGCGCCTTTCAAAAATAGCGCGCAAATTCGACGTTCCGCTGATGATAGACAACGCCTACGGCCTTCCTTGGCCTGACATCATCTTTACTGACGACGCGGCGCCTTACTGGGACTCAAACGTAATCCTTTCGATGAGCCTTTCAAAAATCGGCCTTCCGTCTTTAAGAACGGGAATCATCGTCGCCGACAAAAAAATAGTCAAGGCCGTTGGCAACATAAACGCCATCGCCGCGCTCGCAAGCGGAAGCGTAGGGCAGGCCATCGCCGCGCCGCTCATTCAAAGCGGAGCCTTGATAGAATGCGCGAAAAAATACGTCCGCCCCTTCTACCAAAAAAAATCAATCGCCACGCAGGAAGCGATTCACAAGCTTTTCGCCGGAACGAACTACTTTGTCCACAAAAGCGAAGGCTCGATATTCCAATGGCTTTTGATGCCCGACCTAAAAATCACGACGATGAAATTTTATTCCGAGCTTAAAAAGCGCGGCGTGATTGTCGTTCCAGGCGAATACTTTTTCTTTGGCTCCACGGCCGACAAAAGCCTTCCGCCGGTGGAAGAGCATCCGCATTACTCAAAGTGCCTCAGGCTCAACTACGCCGGCGACGAAAAGGAAACCTTTTGCGGCCTAAAAATCATCGCGGAACTTTATAAAAAATATTCGTGACAAACGCGGCTTTTTGCGCTAAAATGTTTTTATGACAAAGGAATTTTTACCCTACGACATCGTTCGTAACAACGCGCTGAAATTGGCGCATAAGATTTACAAAGAGGGCTTTGTACCCGACGTTCTTTACTGCTCGCTTAGAGGCGGCGCCTACATGGCCAACGTCATAAGCGAATACTTTAAAATCGTTCGCAAGGACTGCCACCCGGTATTGTACGCCGCCGTCGTAGCGCGCTCTTACACCGACGTTCGCTCCAACACCAAGCTTATGATTGACGGCTGGACATACCCGCCGGAGCGCCTGCGTCCCGGCGACAAAATAATGCTCGTCGACGACATCTTTGACACCGGCAACACAATCAACGCCTTGACCGAAATTCTTATCAACCGGGGCATTCCCCGCGCCGACATAAAGGTTGTCGTGCACGACTACAAGCATTTCACCTACAAGGCCCAGCAGCCGATAATTCCCGACTACTGGTGCCGCAAATTTGAAATCACCAATCCGCAGGAAGACCGCTGGATTCACTACATGAGCCACGAATTGGTGGGGCTTAGTTCGGAAGATTTGGAAGAAAACTACTATAAGCAGGATCCGGAGCTTCGCGAAATCTTGAACGTGTTGATAAAGAAATAAAGCGTAAGATGAAAAAATCGATTTTTGCGGCCTTTTTAATTGTTTTTGGATTTTCGCTTTTTGCGGAAGTGACCGTCGTGAACCCAGCGCCGGGCTCTTACGCCAACTTGCAAACGCTGGTAATAGAGGCGGGCGAGGGTGAAGAAATCTACTATTCGTTTTCGGGAAGCGACCCCCTTTCGCAAGGCTTTGCCTATGACGGGCCTGTCGTTCTTGACGTTACGGGAAACGTTGACCTTCGCGTAGCCTCAATCGACAGGGAGCGACAAAAAAGCGAAACGCAAGTCTCGTTTTTTGTAGAGCCGTCCGAGCCTGAAAACGAAGAAAAAAAGGCCTTCCTAAAATCCTTTGAGACAGGCCCTTGCTTTGACCTCCAAGCCGGAAGCAAAATCAGCGTTCCCTTTTCAATGAGCTATTCTTTTTTTCAGGCCAAAAAATTCGAGAAGGGACGGGAGCTTTCAGTTTCAAAAAAGGCCACGATGGAGCGCTATGTTCCAATCAATTTGAGCGATGGAACAAAGGTTTGGCGTTACGTCATCCACGCGTTTTCAGGCGAGTCCGGCGCCTTGAGCCGCCAAGAGGTTCCATTTAAAATCGACGGCTGGTCAAAAGTTGTCTTGACCGACCCCAAGCGCATATATTCGCTTGACGGAGCCTGGTGGCAGGGCGCGGGAAAAGCCGTAAGCCTTGACCGCAGCGTGATGAACGAAATCTTATTCCAAAGCGCCGATTATTCGCCGGAAAATCCCGTAACGAAAATTTCTTTGCCAAAAAAGCCGTCTCTTTCGCTCCGCCGCCAAAGCGACGGCAGCGTAAAAATTTCAATTGCGCCTGAAACCGAAAACGCCCAAAAGTTTTCGCTTTCTTCGTCTACGCTCGCAAAGAAAAAGCTTCTTTCGCAAGGCCTTTATTCCGAGCTTTATTTGGACGCGTTTCCCGGCGAAAAGCTTGAGGCGCTTTTTCCGATTGACATTTACTACGACAAGGTTTTTCAAGGAACCCTTTACGCGGAGGCTGTCATAAACCGCTTGGCGCCGGACTTTCCAATCATAAAGTCAAGCGCCTCGTCTTCCTATTCGCGCGACGACGTTCTTGTCTCCGCCACTTGCGGCCCAAAGCTTAAGCTTTATTGCAGCGTGTCGGATCCGGTGGAAGTCAAGCCCGACGCGCCTAAACTGAACGGATTGAAGTTTCCAAAAGCCCAATACAATTTGTATGGCGGCCAAAAAATCGCGCTCTTCGGCGACACCGAAAAGGTTTTGGCCTACAAGGTTTCGTTCTATTCTGAAGACGAAGCCGGCGTAAAAAGCGAAACCGCCGAATATTCGGTCATCATCGACAAGTACAACTATTACGTCGACCCCGACTCCAACGCGGCGCAAGCGGACGGAAGCCCCTTCGCGCCCTTTAAGGACTTGTCGCGCGTGGCGAAAATCATCCGCTCAAAGCCCTTTTCGCGCTTTTTCATAAAAGGAAGCGTTTCTTTTCCTGCCGGCGAAATAAGCGTAGTGAACAACGTTGAATTTTGCGGTTTGGGCGACGCCCGCGCGCGGCTTCCCGCCAACTGCGCGATTCTTATGAAGAACGCCGGCCTTTTCGCCCAGAACATAATCTGGGAAAAGGACGCCGCGCCTTCGCTTTCAAAAAAGCCGCGCGCGGCCTCTCCGTCGATGACGAATTTTTTCATTTTGGAAAGCTCCGCGGCCACATTTAAAAATTGCGAAGTCATCGCGCGCTTTTCGGGCGACGGAAAGGCCTTCAACTGCTCTTCGTCGTCGCTCAGGCTTGAATCGACGGGCGTTACCGCCGACGCGGAAGGCTACGCTTGCGCCGTAAACGCTTCCGGCTCTTCAAAAATCAGCGTGGAGTCGTCGCGCGTTCTTAGCGTTGGCGACACCGCCGTCGTCTTTTCTTCCACAGGCGGAACTTGGCTCTTGCAAAAGAATTTTGCCCAAGTCTCAGGCCGCATGGGCCGGCCCGCCGAGTTCATAGACTCGACCGTGACCATGACCGAAAACCAATTCTTCTCCGACGTTCAGAATCGGGGCAGCGAGTTTAAGCCTGTTTACACTTCGGGAAAGACCCAGTTTTTGGAAGACAAAGGGAACGTCTATAAATGAGCGTTGTCGTAGGCTTTGACGAGGCGGGGCGGGGGCCGTTGGCTGGCCCGGTCTGCGCGGCGGCGGTAATCCTTCCGCCGGATTTTCCTGTTGAAATTTTGAACGACTCAAAAAAGCTTTCCGAAAAAAAGCGCCTGGCCGCCGAAGCCGTTATAAAGGAAAAGGCGCTTTGGGGCCTTTCGTTTGTGGACCATAAAACGATAGACAAGATAAACATATTGCAGGCAAGCCTTTTGGCGATGAAGCAAGCCTTTGACGACCTTCTTTCCAAGAAAGAGGCTTTCCTGGCCAAAAACGCGGTCGCGGGCGGCCTAAAAGCCTCCGACCTTTTGCTGGAAAAATTGCATGGAATAGCCGACGGAACTTTTGTTCCCCCGAACCTTTCGATTGAATGCGAGGCGGTTGTCAAAGCCGACGCAACCTTTCCTCAAGTGATGGCGGCCAGCGTCTTGGCCAAAACCGCCCGCGACCGCTTTATGGTTCAAGCGGCCCAAAAGTATCCGGGCTACGGCTACGAAAAGCACAAGGGCTACCCGACGGCCGCGCACAAGGCCGCCTGCCGCTCGCTCGGCCCCAGCCCTATACAACGCCTTAGTTTTTCATACTAAGGCGTTGTTTTGCTATAGGAAGTTTATTCAACTGCGCTCTTGCGAGCGCTGGCAATACAAAGACTCTTATTTTCTTTTTGAAACGACGTGTATGCGGCCGGTCTTTTTGGGCGCGTTGGGGTCGACGGGCCGCGCGTCCGGGTCTTCAACCTTTACCTTAAAGCGCTTCTTTCCGGCAATGCCGTCGCTTGAATACTTGGCTTCTTTGGCGGCCTTTCGCTCGGCCTTGAGCTTGTCGCGCTCCTTTTTGTTCTTTTGGATGAATTTAAGCGAGTCGTCCAAGCCGCTAAAGAACTTTTGCATGTCCTCTTCAAAAACCGCTATTTGGTGGCGGTCGCGTTCAATGCCTTCCTTGCCGTTCTTGCTTTCGACGATTTGCAAAAACACGTCGCCGGTTCGGTTTTCCTTAACGTTGAAAAAATACGAGCGGTTGGTCAGCGTCACTTGCGTTGTGTATAGCTCTCCGCGAATTCCCATTTGTTCCTCCTAGCGGCATTTCCGCGTCCATCCCTGTGTTTTGGTGGATTTTTTGTTGAACTGCTTGTTCAAGAAAAGAATCTAGCGCAATTTAAAAAATAATGCAATATGCTTAAAAAAAAAACTTGCAATTTCCTCGTTTTTGCTTTATAATAGAAATATAACAAGACATTAGGAGATTTGCTGCTATGCAAAAGAAAATATTTGTGGACGGAATGTTTGACGACGGCGCGGCCGGAAAGGTTTCTGCCGCTGTCAAAGGTGTTGCGGGCGTTACTGAATGCGTCGCTGATCCCGCAAAGTCCCAAGTCAAGGTTGACTTTGACGAAAGCGTTGGCGGCATTGAAGCGGCCATTGACGCGGCCATCTCCGGAGCGGGCGTTACTGTTTTGGGCTAGCGCTCTCCTGAAAGATTTTATTTTTTTGAAGAGTTTTATTAGCGCTTGACAAATTCTTCAAAAATAATTAAAATCTTTAGTATTCTTAATATTCAGGAGAAGAACTATGGGAAAGACAATCGCCCAAAAAATTTTTGAAAAGCACCTTTTGGAAAAGCCTTTCAAGGACACCTACATCCTAAAGCTTGACCGGGTTTTCTGCCACGAAATAACCACCCCAATCGCAATCAACGACCTCTGCGAGCGCGGCAAGGACCGCGTATTTGACAAGACAAAAATCAAGGCCGTAATCGACCACGTGACTCCCGCCAAAGACTCAAAGACCGCCACGCAGGAAAAAATCTTGCGCGACTGGGCGGCCCGCAACGACATCAAGGACTTCTTTGATATCGGCTCAAACGGCGTTTGCCACGCGATTTTCCCTGAAAAGGGCTTTGTCCGCCCCGGCTTTACCGTAATCATGGGCGACAGCCACACTTGCACCCACGGCGCTTTCGGAGCCTTTGCGGCCGGCGTTGGCACCACAGACTTGGAAGTCGGAATCCTCAAAGGCGTTTGCTCTTTCAAGGAGCCCAAAGCCATCAAGTTTGTGTTGAACGGAACTCTTAAGCCCGGCGTTTACGCCAAGGACGTGATTTTGTTCCTCATCTCCAAAATCGGAGTGAACGGAGCCACAAACTGCGTCGTCGAGTTCACCGGGCCTGTCGTGGACAATTTTGGAATGGAAGAGCGAATGACAATCTGCAACATGGCTGTCGAAGCCGGCGCCACAAGCGGAATTTGCTTCCCCGACCAAAAGACCGTCGACTACCTTTGGGAATTCATTAAAGACGAATACAAGAGCAAGGAAGAGGCGCTGGCCGACTACGCGCAGTGGAAGAGCGACGACGACGCTCAGTACGAAAAAGTCTTGACATTCGACTTGAGCGATTTGCAGCCGCTTTCAACCGTGGGCTACAAGCCCGACCAAGTCAAGCCGGTCGCCGAGCTGGGCGCCACAAAAGTGAACCAGGTTTACATTGGAAGCTGCACCAACGGCCGCATTTCCGACCTTCGCGTCGCCGCCGAAGTCCTTAAAGGAAAGCGTTTGGCCGCCGGCGTTCGCGGCATCGTAAGCCCGGCCACGCCCAAGGTTTACAAGATGGCCTTGGACGAAGGCTTGCTTTCGATTTTTATGGACGCGGGCTTTTGCGTCACAAACCCCACTTGCGGCGCCTGCTTGGGAATGTCCAATGGCGTTTTGGCTGAAGGCGAAGTTTGCGCCTCCACCACAAACCGCAACTTTAACGGCCGCATGGGAAAGGGCGGAATGGTCCACCTTATGAGCCCCGCGTCCGCGGCGGCCACGGCGATTGCCGGCGTTATAACGAATTCACCATTATACAAAGCATAAATCGTAGGAGTAAATTATGAAGCAATTTGGAGGACCGGTCCTCTTTTTGGACAGACCCGACATCAACACGGATGAAATAATTCCGGCCAAGTATTTGACGGAAAACACAAAGCAGGCCTTGAAGCCTTACCTTTTGGAAGACCTAAAGCTTGAGGGCTTTGACTCCAAGAGGGACGTGGCGGGCAAGAAGGTCATCATCACCCGCGAAAACTTTGGCTGCGGCTCAAGCCGCGAGCACGCTCCTTGGGCTTTGGAAGTCAACGGCATTTATGTTGTCGTCGCGGTTAACTTTGCCCGCATCTTCCGCCAGAACATGTACAACTGCGGCCTGCTCGCCGTTGAGATGGACAAAAAGTCCGTCGAGGATATGTTCCGCACTTTTGCTGAAAAGGACACCGAGTGCAAAATCGTAATCAACGACGACGGCACCGCCAAAGTCAAGCTCATCGCCGGAAGCCTTTCAAAAAGCTATCCCTTTACGCTTGAAGGCTTTGAAAAGGCCTTGGTTGAAAAGGAAGGCTGGATCGGCTACGCCGACAGCAAATTTTAGGCCGCGCGCCTATTGACAAAAAGTTCGTCTTCTGATACAGTAGACGAACTACGGCGACTTAGCTCAGTTGGTAGAGCACACGGCTCATATCCGTGATGTCAATGGTTCAATCCCATTAGTCGCTATCCAAGGCTTCCCAATCGGGAGGCCTTTTTTTTACTTATTGCGGATTGACAATTGAAAAGGCAATCCGCAAAACGGCCGAGTCAAGGCCTTGAGCGGAGCGTGCCTTGACCGGACGTATTGCGGCGCGACAATAGTGTTCGCGCCGCAAAAGGAACGAGTCAAGGCTTTAAGCGAAGCGAGCCTTTACCGTTCCTATCTGAGTTCGGCGGCGGAAATTTTCGAGCGAGCCAGGTCAACAAGCGCGGCTTCTTCCGCGTCCGTGTAGGGCTGGACTTTCTCGGCGGCCTCTCTTAGGCAATGGCTGTTTTGGAATCGCGCAAAGTACCAGCGCGCGTCGGCGGGAAGAAGCGCGGCGATTTCTTCTATCTCCGCGCGGCCGACTAAGGGCGGGTAAAGGACTGTCCTAAATTCGCGTTCTTCCGCCGGCAGCGCGGAAACAATTTTTATCGAGCGAATGACTTTTTCCGCCGCCGCGTCTTGGGCTTGCAATTCCTTGTAGCGCGCGGGGCTTGTCTTAACGTCAAGCGCTATGTAGTCGGGGCGCACGGCGGGGTCGTCCAAAAGTTTTTGCAGGCGGTCGGGGAAAATGCCGTTTGTGTCAAGCTTTATTTTGTAGCCTAAAGAGCGCGCCTCTAAAACCAGGCGGCGGACAAGCTCCGGCTGGCAAAGAGGCTCGCCGCCAGAGATTACAAAGCCCGAAAGAACGTTGGCGCGCTTTTTTAGGTGGGCCAATATTTCTTCTGCGCCGACAAATTGCGGCTGGTCACGGCCGGCCCGCGCGCCCGCGTTAAGGTCTTGCGAACAATTTTCGTCGCCGCCCGCGTCTTGGGCTTGCGACGCCTCGGCCGGCTCGACCAATTCCGTGTTGTAACAGTAGGGGCAGCGAAGATTGCAGCCGCGCAAAAAACACGCGGCCGCGACTCGGTTGGGATAGTCTACTAAAGAAGTCTTTATTAGGACTGCTTCAAGCGGTTTCAAGATTGAAGATTTCTTCCAGCTCGGCCACGTTGTGGGCGCGCGCCGTTTCGCTTCCGTCGGCCTTGTAAAAGATTACGGTAGGAGCGGCGAATACGCCTTTTTGCGCGGCTTCTTCCAAGCCCGCCTGGTTGTCAACGTCAATCGAGCGGCCTTGCAAGCCGCTATTTGCTATCCATTCCTTTACGGGCGGGCAGTTGGGGCAAGTGGCGCGGGCAAAAAGCTCGTAGCGAAGGCCGCTTTCGTTTGACGGCGATGCGCTTGCGGCGGCAGTTGCGGGCGCGCTTTGGGCGGCCTCGTCCAAGCGCTCGTCTTCCATAAGCATTTCGCTTTCCGGGCTAAAAGTGGTTTGTCCGCTTTCGCCCGCGTCGGCGTAAGAGTGAATGTCGTATTCGGAGGAATCTTCAAGCGCGAAGTTTTTTCTGTGCTTGTATTCTTCGGCCTTTCCCTTGTTCCAGTTTTTAATCGCGCGGTAGTAGCCCACGATGCGCGCGTAAACTTCGGTCTCTGTTCCGTGAACGTCGGCCAGCTCTTTTTGAACCTGCGCGATTTCCGCGTCGATTTCCTTCAAGGTCTTCATAATTCCTCCTCCCGTTCTTTATGCGTTTATAAGAGACTGTCGTTCCGCCATCAAGCTGTCAAGCTTCTTTTGCAGGGCGCGCCTCTTTTCTTCCTTGCACTTGGGGCATTCCTGGTGTTCCCCAGACAAATAGCCGTGAACCGGGCAAATCGAGTAAACCGGCGAAATCGTCAAATACGGAATGCGGTAGTTTGCCATTACGGTCTTGACCAAATCGCGGCAAGCCTTCCAGTCCTTGATTTGCTCGCCCATGTATGTGTGGAAGACCGTTCCGCCCGTGTAGCGGGTTTGCAATGATTCCTGCATGTCCAAGGCCTCAAAGATGTCGCTTGTAAAGTCGACCGGCAATTGGGTTGAGTTTGTGTAGTAGGGGTCGCTTGTTCCTGAGGCGACGATGTCCGGGTAGTTCTGCTTGTCGTGGCGCGCCAGGCGGTAGCTTGTGCTTTCGGCGGGCGTGGCCTCCAAGTTGAAAAGCTCGCCTGTCTCTTCCTGGTAGTCCTGCATTCTCTGGCGCATATAGTCCAAGACTTTTTCGGCGAATTTCTTTCCTTCGGGGTTCACGATGTTCACGCCCAAGAAGTTAAGGCAGCACTCGTTCATGCCGCAAAGGCCGATTGTGTTGAAGTGGTTGTTAAGCGTCTTGAGGTAGCGCTTTGTGTAGGGGAAGAGGCCGCCGTCGTACAACTTTTGGATGACCTTTCTCTTTACGCAAAGGCTCTGCTTGGCCAAGTCCATAAGGTAGTCCAAGCGCTTGAAGAACTGCTCTTCGTTTTTGGCGAGGTAGCCGATTTGCGGAAGGTTGATTGTGACAACCCCGATGCTTCCTGTGAATTCGTCGCTTCCAAAAAGCCCTCCGCCGCGCTTGCGAAGCTCGCGCTTGTCAAGGCGAAGGCGGCAGCACATCGAACGAACGTCGCTTGGGTTAAGGTCGGAGTTGACGAAGTTCTGGAAGTAGGGCGTTCCGTACTGGCTTGTCATCTCGAACAAGAGCTTTGCGTTCTCGCTGTCCCAGTCAAAGTCTTTGGTGATGTTGTATGTGGGAATCGGGTAGCCGAAGCCGCGGCCTTCCGCGTCGCCTTCAAGCATTATTTTTATGAACTGCTTGTTGATCAAGTCCATTTCCTTTTGGCAGTCGCCGTAGGTAAAGTCCTGCTCCTTTCCGCCTACGATGGCTTTCTTGTCCTTAAGGTCGGCGGGGCAAGTCCAGTCAAGGGTGATGTTGGTGAAGGGCGCCTGGCTTCCCCAGCGGCTCGGCGTGTTCACTCCGTAGACGTAAGACTGAATGCACTGGCGCACTTCTTTTTCGCTAAGGTTGTCGATCTTGACGAAGGGAGCCAAGTAAGTGTCAAAGGAACTAAAGGCCTGCGCGCCGGCCCATTCGTTTTGCATGATTCCCAAAAAGTTCACGATTTGGTTTACAAGCGTCGATAGGTGCGTCGCGGGCTTGGAAGTGATTTTGTCTTTTACGCCGCCAAGGCCTTCGGCGATGAGTTGGCGCAGGGACCAGCCGGCGCAATAGCCTGAGAACATCGAAAGGTCGTGAATGTGGAAGGCGGCCGACCTGTGCGCGTCCGCGATTTCCTTGGAGTAAATGTTGTTGAGCCAGTAGTTGGCCGTTATCGTTCCTGAGTTGTGGAGAATCAGGCCGCCGAGCGAAAAGTTCACGTTGGCGTTTTCATTGACGCGCCAGTCGCTCTGGGCAAGGTAGCCGTCCATAGTCTTGTTGATGTCAAGCATGAGGCTCTTGGCGTCGCGGACGGCTTCGTGGCGGGCGCGGTAAAGGATGTAGGCCTTGGCGACCTCGACTTCCTTGGCTTCGATGAGCGCGGACTCGACCACGTCCTGGATTTCTTCGATTGCGGGGATTGAATGGGCGCGGCGGCCGGCCAAAAGCAGGCGAAGCTTTTCTTCAACCGAGTCGGTTAGAGCGGCGGCCTTGTCGGGATTGGCGAACTTTTCAACGGCCTGAATGGCTTTGCCGATCGCCTTCTCGATTTTCTTTCGGTCGTAGGAAACGATGTCTCCCGATCTTTTTACAACGCTCTTGATGAACGACTTGGTTTCCTCGTCGCCGCTCTTGCCCAAAAAACTTTTCCACTGCGGAAAAACCGACTGCTCGCTCACTTTTTGCTTCCCCCAACCTTATTCACTTCGTTTATAAATTCGTCCAAATTTTCAAAATGCTTGTAGACAGAGGCAAAGCGGATGTAGGCCACTTTGTCGATGTCGTTAAGGCGCTGCAAGACCAATTCGCCCAAGTCGCTGGTTGAAATTTCGCGGCTGGACTTGGCCTGCATTACGGCCTGGTCTTCGATTTCGGCGGCCAGGTTTTCAACCGTCGTTGTCGCGACGGGCCGTTTTTCCAAGGCCCGCTCAATGCCTTTTTCAAGTTTTTTGGAGTCAAAGGGCTGCCTGCGGCCGTCGCGTTTGATGACCATCAAGGGCTTTTCTTCTATGCGTTCGTAGCTGGTAAAGCGGTAGCCGCAGCTCAAGCATTCGCGTCTTCTCCGAATGTTTTCGCCGTTGGCCATGGCGCGAGACTCGATGACACGGTCGTCAAGCGAGCCGCAGTAAGGACAGCGCATTTTTTCCCCTAAAACCCAAACTTTTAGCGCTATGTATAGCGTATTTCTTGAATATTTTTATTGTAACACGCTATTTTATTTAAAGCAAGCGAATTTTTTGTTATTTTTGATTTTTTTTGTTGATAAGGGAAAAAGTTGAAAACGCTCCCAGTTAGCTGGCGGTCGACGGAACCGCTAGATATCGTCGCTACACACAAGTTGCCCCTTGTAACTATCTACGTCTGCCGCTATCGCGGCAGGGGCAACTTGAGTGTTTCCGCCAACCGCCCGCCGCCTTCGCGCGTTTTCAACTTTTTTTCAATCGATAAAATAAAATTCAATCGCGCGCAATTCGGCCTGGATGCATTGGGCAAGGGTGCGGGAAGGCCCGCGCAGTTCCAGCGCCTTAAAGACGGCCAGGACGGCGGCAAGCAGCAAGAGCAAGTGGGGGAACCAGTTGCAAAAGTCCGCGTAGACCGTGGACCGCCATTCGTAGACGGGAATTTCCGCGCAGAGGCAGCCTTCCTCAAAAAGCGGAAGGCTTTGCAAGACGCGGCCCTTGTTGTCAACCACCGCCGTCACGCCGGCGTTGGTGGCGCGGACAAGGCTTGTCCTGTATTCTATGGCCCTAAACGAAGCGACCGCAAAGTGCTGCCATTCGGCGGAATTCGTCTTGGACCAAGAGTCGTCGGTTATGTTGACAAAGGCCTCCGCGCCGGCCTTGCGGAAGGGGCCGCAAATGTCGGGAAAAGCGTCCTCAAAGCATATTGGGTTCGCGATCCGGACGGCGGCGTTCTTTTCGCTTTCGCCTTCAATTAATGAAACGATTTTTACAGCCTGGCCCTCAAGGCGCTTTTGGCCTTGGATTTCAAACAAGTTGTATTGGCCGCCCGCCGTCCAGCCGTTTGAAAAGCCCGCGATTTTTCCCATTATGTTCCGCACCCACGGAAGCTCCACGCCGGGTATGACTTCGGCAAAGGGAACCAAGTGGCTTTTTCCGTAATAGCCCTTGAAGGCGCCCGTTCTGTCAAAGACAAGGGCGGCGTTGGCGTACTTTCTTTTTGTCGCGTCGATTATGTAGGGGCCGCCTATTATAAAGGGAACGTCCATCCGCTTTATGAAGCTTAGCAGGGGCTCTTCCTGCGGAAGGTAGCTGTAGCGCTGCTCGGAATGGGGAAAGCCGTAGCGCAAGACGGCCTCGCTCCAAACGACCAAGTCCGCTGATTTTCCCTGCCTTGAAAATTCGGCTATTCCTTCCTCGGACAGCTTCATGGAAATCTTGATGCTCTCGTTGTCGTCGGAAGATGCCCAGGGATCCTTGTTTTGCTGGACAAGAACCGCGTTCAGGGTCTTTTGGACGGGCGTGTATTCTTCCAGCCTGTACGCTCCGTAGCAGCTTGCAAGCGAAAGCATAAGGAAAAGGCATTTTGCGTTGCAGGCAAGGACGCCCTTTTGCCGGCGGAACGAAGGCTCCCGCCAAAATCGCCTGTCTTTAATAAGAAGAATCAATTCAGCGAGCGTTCCGGCTCCAAAGGCCATCAAAAAGGTAAGGCCGTAAACGCCAAAAATGTCGGCGCTTTGGGCCAAAAGCTTGTTGTCAAAGGCGGCCATCGAAAGAACGCCCCAAGGGTAGGCCAAAAAACCGGTCGACTTGGCCCATTCGTAGGCCACGCGGACGGCGGCAAAGTAAAGGACCCTGTATGAGTCAAAGGAAAAGGAAGTTCGTCCTATATAAAAACGCGAATTTTCGTCTGCAAGGCCGCCTTTCAAGCCGCGCCCAGACGCGCCGCCTAGACCGCCCGCGAAGGGAAAAAAGAAAAGGCAGCCGGCCATGGCTTCTATGCAGGCGGTTCCAAAAGCTGAGGCTCCCAGCGTGAATATCGCGAAATCCTTGAAATTCGCCAGCCAATAGCTTGAAAGCAAGTGGCAGGAAAGCGCGTCCAAGGCAAAGAGCAGGGCCGTCTTTTTGTATGAAAATGAGCTTTTTGCGGCTATGTAAAGGGGCGCCAGGGCCAAAAAGGCGATGAACGCGGAGCCAAAATGGCTAAATTCGTTGGGGATGGCGAGCGCGGTCAATATTCCAGAAAAAAGAGCGCAAAAAACTTGAAAAATTATCATAATTGTGGTATTATATATTATTATATTTTAATTATTTGTTCAATACAAAAACATTTTGTGAATGGTGGGAAATTTATGGCTAGCACAAAAGACGTTTACGCGGCGCACAAAAAGGAATACGGAGAGAATCCAAAAGTAGTGATTTCGACTCCGGGCCGCTTTCATTTGATGGGGGAGCACTCCTGCTGGTTCTTCAAGGACAAGACGCTTTCGATGGCGGTGAACATTCCGGTTTACGTGGCGGTTTCTCCGCGCGAAGACAGCGTTTTGCGCTTTCACTTTGTTCAGCTTAAAGAAAAGAAAAAGTCCGACGTGGCGACCCTTAAGTTTAAAAAAGAGGACCGCTGGTCCAACATCATAAAGGCAGTGGTCTACGGCTTTATCGCAAGCGGCTTTGAGCTTAAGGGAATGGACTTTACGGTTTGGTCCGAAATCCTTCCTTCCGCCGGCTTTGGAATCACCAGCGCCATAAAGGCGGGCGCGGCTTTGGCGATAAAGAAAGTCCAAAAAATCACTTGCGACGACTCAAGCCTCTTGCAAGTCTTGGACAGGGCCAACCGCCTTTTCCTAAAGACCCGCAACCTTATCGCCGACAACTTCGCCGCGCTTTACTCGGAGCCCGGCTCGATGATTCTCACCGACTACGCCAAGCAGACTTACGAAAACATTCCGTTTGACTTTACGGGCCACAAAATTCTTTTGACCGACGCCCGCGTTCCCCGCGCCTCCATTTGGAACGAGGAGGAAATCCGCGAGCCGGAGCACGCGCTTTTGCTGGGCGACCTAAAGGAGCGCAAGAAGGGAATTCCAGGCGGCTGGCTTTACGACGAAAACCCCACGCTTGTCAACGAAACGCTTTCGGTCGTAAGCGAGGACATGAGGCAAAAGCTCTTGTACATCATTTACGAGCACGGCTTGATTTTGGACGCGATTGACGGAATAAAAAAGGGAAAGTTCTCCAAGTTCGCGCGCGCGGTCAACACAAGCCACAAGCTTTTGCAGGAAAACTACAAGCTTTCTTGCCCTGAAATCGACTGGATTCTCAAGCGCGTTTGGGAGCTTGAGCCCAACCTGGTCGACATACGCGAGCCGGTCACTTGCGGCCGCATAACGGGAAAGGGCTTTGGCCGCTGCCTTTACGCCATTGTCCGAGATTCCGACGAAGAAATTTATAGAAAGAAGCTTTCGGAATACTCGCGCATATTCGGTTTTGAGGCCGAGACGTTTGAAGTCAAGCCCTCAAAGGGCGCCCATCAGGTAAGGCTCTAGTGAAAATACTTTTGACCAACGACGACGG